>CAJKMA010000013.1 GCA_905200905.1 uncultured Bacillota bacterium | reverse complement strand
CTCCAAAGCAACAGATTTTTATATTTAATCTGTCTACTTTAGAGGTATCATATCAGACAGATATCGCCCTATCATCCGGCTTTTTTATTTAAAATATGAAAAACTGAAATACTGGCTTTATCAAGAAGAGGTTTTTGAGGAGTTAAAAGAGGATCCGTATTTTGCGGATTATACCATGGAACAATGCCAGCAGGATCTTGCAGCCCTGGCCGCATGGGGGAACCTGGTTACCATTCAGGATACCAGAAAGGTGACTACCATTGAAGAGTTCAGGAACAAAAAGTTTCGGTACCAGTTGTCGGAGACAGCTGTGGAAATCGAGCGCATGGTTATACGAATCGAAAATCTGTTTATTGAGGGCTCTTCACTGGAGCCTACGCTGTTGGAGCGGATTCGGATCAATCTGGGAAAACTGGAAGAAATGTCTGTGAAAGAGGATGAAAAACTTCATGCCTGGTGGAATGATTTGAATAATGATTTCATTCGGTTAAACCAGAATTATCAGGATTATATGCGGGAGCTGAACAGTGTAAAAGCAGAAGAGATGATGAAAACCAGAGAGTTTCTTTTATTCAAAGATCGCCTAATGGAGTATCTGCGTTCCTTTGTGAAAAGCCTGCAAGTGAATGTGACGGCTATTGAACAGGAACTGCGGAAGGTGCAGGAAGAGACTGTGAAGAATGTTTTGAAGAAAGTCACCGCGTATGAGCTTTCTATTCCTCGTATGGATGTGGAAATTGATGAACAGATGATTTATGAAAAAATGAGCGGTCGCTGGGAAAGTATGGTGGAATGGTTTGCAGGAAAAGACGGGCAGGAATCAGAAGCAGGGAAGGTGTTTGATACCACCAACGAGATTATTCGGAAAATTACTCGCTATGCAACCCGCATCAGCGAGATGAGCAATCAGGGCTCCAATCGGCGGGAGGAATATAAAAAGGTGGCACAAATGTTTGCAAAATGCAGAGATATTTCTGAGGCGCACAGGCTGGCAGCAGCAGTCTTTGGCGTGGAAAAACCGCTGCATTTAAAGGGCGAAATGCACAGGGAAACAGATAGTATTAACAGCAGTGTGTATGAAGAGAATCCTCATGTAGTTACGGTAATTCCAAGAGTCCGCACTTATCGAGAAAAGGCGAAAAGAAGTGGGATTATAGACCGCTCAGAAGAGAAAGAAGCCATGCGTAAGGCTGAGATACAGAGGTTGGAAGAGGAACGGAAATTATTAAGAAGCTATATCAAAAACGGGCGGTTGGAGTTTGCAAATCTTCCGGTGATTGAACCTTATGTACGGGATATGTTTCTTCTGTGGATGTCTAAAGCACTGGAAAAGAAAAACCACAGAGCTAAGACAGAAGACGGTCAGATTTATTATATTGAACAGGCAGATACAAAAGAATACTGTACGTTAAAATGCACAGATGGAGAGTTCCAAATGCCTTGTTATACCATGGTATTTGAAGAAAGGGAACAGGGGATATGAAGGTACTGGAAGTGTTGCTGAACCGCAGATGGATTCTGAAATCCAGAGAGCGGGAATTGTATTATCAAGTAAAAGAGGCGCTGGCATCTGGAGAAGAAAAGAAGTTTTTAAGAGAAAAGCTTGGGTATCAGGTGCTGATTAATCCATATATGATTAAGGTGGAAAAACTGCCGGCAGTTCCAGAAAACTGGATGGGAATCTCAGATTTTCGTGACCCTATTGAGTATGTTTTTTTCTGCCTGGTTCTCATGTTTCTGGAGGATAAAGAAGCAGAGGAGCAGTTTGTGCTTTCGGAACTAACGGAATATGTGCAGAGTCAGTATGAGAAAGAGCAGATTGACTGGACCATTTACCGCTACCGCCGTCATATGATAAAGGTGATGAAATACTGCGTGGCCTGCGGTATTCTGGATGTAAATGATGGAAGTGAAGAGGGATTTGCAAAGGATGATACCAGCGAAGTCTTGTATGAAAATACAGGTGTTTCCAGATATTTTATGAAGAATTTTACCCAGGACATTATGGGATATACAGGACCAAAAGACTTTGAAAAAGAAGAGTGGATTGACTTAAACGAGGATCGGGGAATTGTCCGAAGACAAAGAGTTTATCGAAGATTTCTGATGACCATGGGCATGTACAAAGACATAGATACGGAAGAAGATTTTGCCTATGTACGGAATTACCGGAATATGATACAGGGAGAATTATCAGAGCTGTTTGAATGTGAACTGCAGGTACATAGCAGCAGTGCGTTTCTGATTTTGGGAGAGAATTGCAGGCTTGGACGCACTTTTCCGGAAGAAAATACGTTGTCTGATATTGTGCTGCTTTTGTTTCAGCTCTTGCAGGAAGAAATCAGGGAAGGGAAAATCGAGGTACCTTTGGACGAACAAATCCGTATTCCAAAAGAGAATTTTCAGCGACTTATAGAGAAATGCAAGGAACGGTTTGGTGCTGGTTTTAATAAGACGTACCGGGAAATGACTTTTGCAGAGTTTTATCGGGAAGTCTCTGATTATATGGAAAATCTGATGATGATAGAGCAAGCTTATGGAGATGTGTGTATCAAACCTGTGGCAGGAAAACTTATAGGAAAATATCCGGAAGACTTTCGGAAAGAGGGAGGAAACGATGAATAGTGGGAAGTGGCAGATAAACAAAGTGGGACTGGTGGATTTCTGGTACTATGATGAGGAATCATTTGATTTTTCGGAAGGGCGCATGTTGTTAAGAGGCGCCAATGGTTCTGGAAAATCGGTCACCATGCAGAGTTTTATTCCGCTTTTGCTGGATGGAAATATGCGTCCGGAGCGCCTGGATCCCTTCGGTTCCCGCGCAAGGAAGATGGAAAATTATCTTCTGGAAGAAGGGGATGAGCGGGAGGAAAGAACTGGTTATCTCTACATGGAATTTAAACGCTTGGAGAGCGAAGAATACCTGACTTTGGGGCTGGGAATCCGCGCAAGAAAGAATAAAAAGCTGGAATCCTGGTATTTTTGTATTACAGATAACCGACGGGTAGGGCAGGATATTTTTCTGTATAAAGATGTGGAAAACAAAATTACCTGTTCTAAAATAGAGCTGAAAAACAGAATTGGTGAGGGCGGAAAGGTCATGGAAACCCAAAGCGAATATGCTGCCTGTGTCAATCGTCTGCTCTTTGGATTTGAAACTCAGGAGGAATATAAGGAACTTCTGGAACTGCTGATTCAGCTTCGTACCCCGAAACTCTCCAAGGATTTTAAACCTACAGTTATCAACGAAATTTTGAGTACTTCGCTGCAGACCTTGTCAGAAGATGATTTGCGGCCTATGTCTGAGGCCATTGAAAACATGGATAATCTAAAAACCAATTTGGATACCTTAAACGAGAGTATCCGTGGAGCCAGGCAGATTGAGAAGGTCTATGACCAGTACAATCAGATTGTGTTGTATGACAAAGCACTGCTGTTTTCAGATGCGGTAAAGGTTTATGAATCCTGCCAGAGTACAGAGACAAAATTTAAAGAAGAACTGACCCAAAAAACAACTGCCCTAAAAGAAGAAAAACAGAGGTATCAGGAACTTGTGCAGGAGGAAGAGATTTTAAAAGGAGAAAAAGAATCTCTTACGAAAAGTGATGCGGCAAAGTTAAAGGAGCAGGAACTGAAACTGGCAGAAGAACTCAGGGAAAAGGAAGAAGAGCAAAAGACTAAGGAACGTCAGGAACAGGAGAAAAAGGATAAGCTGTTGGAAGCAGAAGAACGGTTAAAAAAAGAGCAGGAGCAAAACGAAGTAATCTGGGAAGAGATGGAAACCTGCTTGGAAGAAATGGAAGAGGAAATGGAAGAAATCCCACTTGACGACTTTGCATTTTTGAAAAAAGAACTGCTGGAAGAAAAAATCCAGGATTATTCCTTTGTGTCTCATACGCAGCTTTTAAAGAATTATACAGAGAAAGTAGAAACGGGAAAAGAAAGTCTCACAGAGGAGAAAAACTGTCAGGAGAAATATGACCGATATTTGAAAGAATTGGATGTGTGCCAGGAAGAGCGAAATGCAGCAGAACGGGAAGTCCAGCAGTATGAGCGCCTGTTGCAGGAAACAAAGGCAGAGCTGACAGAACAAGTGTATCTTTGGGAACGGAAAAATCAGGAGCTTTCTCTTGTACCGGAAATCATGCAGGAAATGTCCAGAAAGATTCAGGAGTATGAGCAGGGAAAAGATTATTCTGAAATACGGGAACTGGCGAAACCGAAGTTGTATGAGAAGGAAAGCAGTTTTACAAGAGAAAGGCTGCTTTTAGAGCAGAATCTGGAAACAGAAAGTCAAAAACTTCAGGAATTGGAAGAGGAACTTGCAGAGTGGCAGAATCAGAAAGATCCGGAACCACAGCAGCCGGAGTGTGTACAGGAAAATCGCCGTCTTTTAAGAGAAAAAGGCATTCCATACCAGCAGTTTTATAAAACCATAGAGTTTGGACAGGACTTAGAGGCAGAGCATGCAGACCGGCTGGAAGAAGCTCTGCTGCAGATGGGAGTACTGGATGCGTTGATTATTTCAGAAGAATACAGGGAAAGCGTGCTGGCGCTGGACAGCGGCGTATGCGACAAGTATATTTTCAGTGATGTTTCTCATGTGCAGGAAAATCTCAACAAAGTGTTGGATGTGGATAATGGGGAACATGATATTTTGCTGTACCAGAGCATTTCCAATATTTTGTCTTCGATTGGTTTTGGCAGAAAGACAGAGCAGGGAACTTCCTGGATTGACGAACAGGGTAACTACCGCCTGGGGGTTTTGGAAGGAACTGTCACAGGGGAATACAGGGCTAGATTTATTGGCGTGAGGGCAAGAGAACAGTATCGAAAGGAAAAGATAGAAGAACTGGAAAGGCTTTGCAGGGAGACGAAGCAGCAGGTGGAAGAGATAAAAGCTGCACTGGAGAAAAACCAGCGACGTCTGGAGCAGCTTCAGAAGGAATGGACAGAATTTCCCAAGGATGAAGATTTGAAAACAGCGGCGAAAGAACTTGCAGACTGGGAATATCGCATGGAACTTGCAGTAAGACGAATGGGAGAACAGCAAGAGCTGACAGAAAAGGAACGGAAGAAATTAGACGAAGTCAGGGTCAAGGTAAGGGAAATATGTGGGAAATGCTACCTTGCACCACGTTTGGATCTTTTTGTTGCCGTATTAGAATCTCTGTACAGATATAAGGAACTGCTTTTGGACTTGCAGGTGGCTTACGGAAAGTACCAGAATGGAATCCGATATGTGGAAAGCCAGCAAGAATACAGGGAAGGAATCGAGTTAGACTTAGATGATATCCGGTATGATTTGAACAGGATTCTTTTAAAAGTTCGGGAACTGGAAAGCTTTCTGGACTCTGTGCGAAAACAACTGGCGCTTACGGATTATGAAGAAATCAAGGAGCGCCTGGACTACTGTATGCAGCGTCTGGTTCTTCTGCCTGGTGAGAGGGAAAACAGCGTGGGAAGGCAGAACAGACTGGAAAAAGATGCGGATGTGCTGCAGGAAAAAATACAGGAAAATGAGAAGAAAAAGGCAGAACTTCTGGAGAAAAAAGAGAAATACTGTCGTGTTTTTGCAATGGAATACCGTCTGGGATATGTGAAACAATCTTTTTCGGAAACAGAGGATATGGAGACACTGGCAGGGGCAATCTGCAGCCGATTTGCGGGCAGTTTTGGAAATAAAAAACAGAGTGATGTATTTGGCAGTCTGCAGGAAGCATATCACCAGAACAGGGGATATCTTTTGGATTATCAGATTACCTTGTCCTCCCTTTTCGGAGAACTGGATGAGGAGAATTCCTTTCTGGACGTGAGTATAAAGCGAATTGATATTTCGGCAAAATACAGAGGGACAGCTGTAAAATTTAAGGAGCTGCTGGAAAAACTCTCTGAAGATGCAGAAGCCCTGGCGAGGATTTTAAATGAAAGAGACAGAGAGTTGTTTGAAGATATTCTGGCTAATACCATCAGCAAGAAAATACGTGCAAAAATCCAGGCAAGCAGGCGGTGGGTCGAGAAAATGAATGCCCTTATGGAGTCTATGCAGACCTCCAGCGGACTGAAACTGAGCTTGCGTTGGAAGAATAAAAGAGCAGAAAAGGAAGAACAATTAGATACCAGAGCTTTGGTAGAATTATTGCAGAAGGATGCAGAAATCATGCGGACAGAGGAGATAGAAATGTTATCCAGGCATTTCCGTTCTAAGATTGAGGAAGCAAGGAAAATTGCAGGAGATATGGGAGCTGTGCAGTCCTTCCATGCAATTATGCGTGAAGTTCTGGATTACCGTAAGTGGTTTGAATTCCAGTTGGAGTGTCAGAAAACAGGGGAGAAGAAGAAAGAACTGACTGACAGGGTTTTCTTTACTTTCAGTGGAGGAGAAAAGGCCATGGCTATGTATGTTCCACTGTTTTCTGCAGTGGTTGCAAAATACACAGGAGCACGTCCAGATGCACCTAAACTGATTTCTTTGGATGAGGCTTTTGCAGGTGTAGATGAAACCAATATCAGGGACATGTTCCGTCTTATGGTAGAGTTTGAGTTTAACTTTATGATTAATTCACAGATTTTGTGGGGGGATTATGATACTGTTCCAGCTCTTGCTATTTATCAGTTGATTCGCCCGGAAAATGCCAGATTTGTATCTGTAATCCGTTATCTCTGGAATGGAAAAAAGAAGGTAATGGTGATGGATAAGATAAAAGAGGTATAGAATATGGCTGAAATGGAACCGAAAAAGTTGACAGAATGCCTGGACTATTTCAGGCAGCGTCCAGTTTATGAAAAACTTTTTCAAAAGTTCAGAGAAAAGTATGCAAGCCTTGGACATATGGGTGGAAAAGTGGTTCTGTCAGGGCTTACCTTGGAAGAAAAGCAGCAGTTAGGTGGATTTCTGCAAAAGGATTACACAGAGAACAAAACTGTGACGGTTTCCGCCCAATTGTTGGAAAAACGCCTTGGTGAAAGCAGGTTTTACGGGATTTCAGGAGAAATGCTCCTACAGGCTTATTTCGGCACAAAATTGACTGTGAAGAAAGAGGAAAAACAGAAAGAAGAAGAGAAAAGAAATTCCTGTTTTGCACAAATTCTGGAAGGTCAGGAAGAAAATCCGGCAGGAAAATGGCTTAAGGAGGTCTTAGAAAATCGAGGGAGCGGGTATGAGCTTTTGATGCAGCAATACAGGGAAAATTCTGTGAAACTGAAAGAAATTCTGGAGAATGTTATGAGGGCCTCAGAGCAGCTTAACTACATAAAAAAGAGACAGCTTCTGGCGGTATTCGCAGCGCAGACAACGGGGAATCCTCATTACTTTGATATCGGAGAAACAGCAGAAAAACTCTTGATTTTATTCCTGAAATCTCAGTTTCTAGGTAGTTATGAGAAAGAAATCTCGCCGGCAGAAGAGAGAAACCATCTGCTGTATCAGGCAGGGATTCTAAAAGATGACTTGTCTAACGAAACACTGGCTTATGGTCTTCATGCATGGAAACAAGATGGGAGTATGCATGAAGGAATCGAAGGATTTTTGAGAGAACAGGAGCCTGTGCGTCTGACTTTGCGTACTCTTGGGGGAATCGGCGAAATCAGGGCACAGCAAAAAGATATTTATGTGGTGGAAAATCCGGCAGTGTTTTCTGTCCTGACAAGCCAAAATCCAGCTTGTGCAGCAGTTTGCGTTAGCGGACAGCCCAGGCTTGCGGCTTTGCTTTTGCTGGATTTTTTAAAAGAAAACCATAGATTTTGGTATGCAGGAGATTTTGACCCAGAAGGACTTTTGATTGCGCAGAGGTTGAAAGAAAGATATGGAGAAACACTGCATTTTTGGAAATATGAGGTGCAGTGGTATGAGCAGTATCTGTCTTCTGTAAGGCTGAGTGAGAGCCGGATAAAAAAGTTGGAACATGTTTATATGCAGGAATTACAGGACATTAAAGAAGGGATGCAGAAACGAAAACGAGCGGCTTATCAGGAGACTATGCTGCAAGTTTATCTGGAATGATTTCCTGGAAATCTGAAAGCTTTGTGGGGCTGTCAACGGACAGCCCCCTTAAATTATGCGGTAATCTTGTTTTTTCTTAATTTTCGTATATACCATACCAGTATAACAACACACAAGAAGTCAATAATTACAACTGCAATAATAGATTGCATACCATAGTAAATACCAGCAGTTTCAGCGATTTTACCGATAATCGAAGGCATGATGATTGCACCGAGACTTGCGATAGTCAGAATGAAGCTCCATGCCAGAGCATATTTTTGAATAATGCTTCCAGCGAAGGATACGGTTGTAGGATAGAGCCCTGCCATACTGAATCCAAAGCCCATAATACCCAAAAGAATCCATGATGTAGAGGAACTGAACAGAAGCATCAGGAAAAATCCAACCATGCCAATGCTCATAATGAGCAAAAGCCATTCTTTTTCTATTTTTGTAGACAACCACGCAGTTAAAAGCCTTCCAACCAGAATCATGACCCAGAGCAGACCGGCAGTTACCTGGGAAAGAGATTCAGGAAGCATTCCGGTGTCTTTAAAGTAAGTAATCATCCAGCCGATAACACCCTGCTCTGCACATAAGTAGAAGAAAAGGGTTAAAGTGCAAAGGTAAAATAAAGGTTCCTTAAAAAAAGAAAAATCTGAAGCGGGTTTTTCTTTTTGGATTTTTACAGGATCCGTGGAGGCAGGAATGATAAAATACAGAATCCAGCTTAAAATCCCCATGATTAGCATGAAATAGCTGGCATAAATCCAATTAGAGGCATTGCTAGTTGTCAGTGCCAGTAACAATAACGGGAAGGAAAAAGCTCCTATAGCAAACATGGCGTGCAGACCATTGAGCAGAGATGCTTTTCCAGGAGCCAGTTCATTAATAGAGGTATTGCAGAAGTTACTGGTAGCGCCTCTTGCCATTCCTGTGAGAAAAAAGGATAGAGCCAGCAAAAAAGGATTGTCTGACAGGAGAATCAGCAAGTAAGAGATTGCAAAAAAAGAATTAAAAAATAAGATACTCTTTTTTCGTCCCCATACAGCAGCTAATGCACCGCATGCAAATCCCGAAATCAGGTTTCCGATAGAATGCAGGCTGACAATCATACCGCAAAAGGCATATTGAAGTCCAAGAGAATCTCGGATATAGGGAAGCAGAGATCCAATAGACAGTGCAAGCATACCGTTTATGATAAATACGCCATAACTGCATAAAAATTGTTTATTTTGATTTTTGTCTTTAAACAATGATAAACACCCTTTCTTGAGAAACTATTTATTAAATCTTATATAGTCTAAGATAAAAAGGATAGTTTGTAAAGAGGACTTTTAACCCTGGTTATGATATGTATTTAGGCTCGCAACTATCATAGTATTGTGCAGTACGAAAAGACGTTGACAAACCGTTTCTAAGTAGCTATTCTTTGTAAGGTACAAAATTTTGGAAAAGAGGTATGAAGGAATGGAAAAAACAGAAAATATCATGGGAACCAGAAAGGTAATGCCCCTTTTGATTTCTATGTCTGTGCCGCCTATGATTTCCATGTTAATACAGGCCTTATATAATATTGTGGACAGCATGTATGTAGCCAGGGTGAGTGAAGATGCTTTGACAGCAGTGTCTATTGCATTTCCACTGCAAAATCTCATTATTGCTGTGTCCTGTGGCTTTGGAATCGGGTTAAACTCTTGTGTAGCCAGGGCACTGGGAGCAAAGGATGAGAACGAGGTGACCTCTGCTGCTACTCATGGATTTTTGTTAAGTGGTATTCACTGGATATTATTTGTGTTGATGGGGCTTTTTGTTACAGGTCCATTTTTGAGTAATTTTACAAGTAATCCCCAGATTTATAAGATGAGCTGCCAGTATACACAGATTGTCTTGTGTTTTAGTGTTGGAAGTATGTATCATTTGTATGCAGAAAAGCTGTTTCAGTCAACGGGGAGTATGGTTCTGCCTATGATTTTTCAAGGAGTAGGCGCTATTTTAAATATTATTCTAGACCCTGTTTTTATTTTTGGATGGTTTCATATTCCAGCTATGGGAGTTCAGGGAGCGGCTATTGCAACCGTAGCTTCTCAGATTTTTGCAGCAGGGATTTCTATGATATTCTTCCTGAAAAAATGTACGTCTATTCAGATTCGTTTGAAAGGATTTCACTTTGAGAAGAACATGTTGTGGAAGATTTATACAGTGGGGATTCCATCGGCAATTATGATGTCTCTGCCGTCCGTTTTAGTAGCAGCATTAAACTCTGTACTGGCAGCCTTTTCAGCTACAGCGATTGCTGTTTTTGGATTGTACATTAAGATTCAGACTTTTGTATATATGCCTGCAAATGGTGTGATTCAAGGAATGAGACCAATTATGAGTTATAACTATGGGGCAGGAAATAGAAAACGGATGAAGGAAACTTTAAAGGCGAGTTTAGAGGCTGTTGGTGTGATTATGGCTCTTGGAACTGTGCTCTTTATGGCCTTTCCTCAAGGGATTATGCAGTTATTTGATGCCAATGCAGAGATGTTGGAAATTGGTGTTCCTATGCTGCGTATTATTGCCGGTGGATTTTTGATTTCTACAGTGGGATGTGTGCTTTCAGGGGCTTTTGAAGCCTTGGGAAAAGGGGGACAGTCGCTGGCGATTTCTCTACTTCGCCAACTGGTGATTATTATTCCCTTATCTGCAATTGTTGCAAAAACAGTAGGAATTTATGGCGTTTGGGCTACCTTTCCGGCAGCTGAATTCATAGCAGCAGTGACTGGCTGTATTTTATATAAAAATTTTATGAAGAAGTTAAAATAACAGGAATCGTGTACAATCAATCTGTTGATTTTCCAGGGATAAATCCCTATAATAAAACCATAAAACAAGTAACTAAAATGAACAATCAATTATAAAAAAGGAGGATACCATGGCAGACGAAGATTACGCAAAAGCGCAAAAACTGGGAAAAAAAGAATATCAGTCCCGTATGATGAGAGGATTGCAGCCGACATTGGAAGTGTTAGACGATATTTTACCGCCAAAGGGTTCTTACTCAGAAGTTCCGCTGGGACTTGTTCAGATTCCTTCAAATCAGATAGTAGGTACTAGAACTGATGGAAGAAGCAATGCATTTGCCAGCAATTTCATGCCTATTTTAAAGCAAAATTCAGAATTTGCCCGTAAATGGGCAACTTTAAGCACTAGCCACCTGGAAGAAGGAATACGGGAACCAATTAAAGCGTACGAGTACATGAATAAATTTTACGTTGAGGAAGGAAATAAAAGGGTCAGTGTTGCAAAATACTTTGACGTTGATTCTATTCCAGGAACGGTAATCCGCATTGTTCCAAAACGAACGAATGAGAAGGAAAATGTGATTTATTATGAGTATATGGATTTTTATAATGTGTCAAAAGTAAATTATCTGTATATGTCAAAAGTGGGAAATTTTCCGAAACTCCAGGCAGCTTTAGGAAAAGAACCAGGAGAAATGTGGTCTGATGAGGATAGAGAAAACTTCAGCTCTGTCTTTTACCGTTTCCAGATGGAATATAGAGCTAAAGGGGGAGATAAACTATCTATTACAGAAGGCGATGCATTTTTAGCATTTTTAAGTGTATATGGGTATGAAGAACTTCTGGAGAAAACAACTAGTGAATTAAATGACTTAGTTGCTAAGACCTGGGAAGAATTTCTGTTATTAGAGACAGAAGATGTGATTGACTTAAAAATGGATCCTACAAAGGAGAAAAAGCCACTTTTAAGCCGAATTCTTCCAACCAGTGTATCCCGTTTGAAGGTAGCGTTTATCTATGCTAAGACACCGGTATCTTCTGCCTGGATTTATGCGCATGAGCTGGGAAGATTGTATTTGGAACAGGCATTCCCTGATGAAATTACAACTTTCTATTATGACAATGCAACCCAGGAGAATATAGATAATTATATTGAAGCGGCCATTAATCGTGGCAGCAATATTATTTTTACCACTTCTCCGTCTTTTGCCCAGGCCAGTGTAAAAGCGGCGATTGAGAATCCGGAGGTTCGAATCCTTAATTGTTCCTTGAATACCTCCCACCGCTATATCCGTACCTATTATGCTAGAATGCATGAAGCAAAATTCCTGATGGGAGCTTTGGCAGGTGCACTTACTACCAATGATAAGCTGGCTTATGTAGGGGATTATCCTATTTATGGCTCTATTGCTAATATTAATGCTTTTGCTATTGGTGCAAAGATGGTAAATCCAAGGGCCAAAGTGTATTTGGAATGGTCTTCTATGAAAGATATTGATATTGCAGAACGGTTAAAAGAAATTGGTGCAGGATGTATTTCAGGAAAAGATATGGTGATTCCAGAAGAGTCTACCAGGGAATTTGGACTTTATACATTAGATGGAGAACACACCAGAAGTCTGGCAATGCCGCTATGGCATTGGGGTAAATTTTATGAACAGCTTATTCGTACCATTATGGATGGAACCTGGAAATATGACGATAACAGTTATGAGAAGAAAGCAATCAACTATTGGTGGGGGATGTCTGCAGGGGTTATTGATGTGATTTGTTCAAAAAATATTCCGGCAGAGACAAAACGCCTTATGGAACTTTTGAAACAGAGTATAGTTTCCCAGCAGTTTAGCCCATTTTCTGGTGTTTTGTATTCTCAGAATGGTATGGTGCAGGGAGACCCGAAACGGAGATTGACACCAGAGGAAATTATTACCATGGATTGGCTGGCAGAGAATGTAGTGGGTATTATACCAAAGACAGAAGATTTACAGGAGCAGGCAAAACCTGTGACTTTGCAGCAGGGTGTGAACAAAGAGAAAGGGCAGATATAGAATTATGAAAATACTTGCCATTGCAGATGAGGAATGTGCCTCTCTGTGGGATTTTTTTGATAAAAGTAAAGTTGCAGACATTGATTTGATTATTTCCTGTGGTGATTTAGACCCAAGATATCTGTCCTTTTTGGTGACTATGACAACAGCGCCGGTGCTATATGTTCATGGAAATCATGATGGGAAATATGACAGGATTCCGCCGGAAGGATGTACTTGTATAGAGGATGATATTTTTGTATACGAAGGAGTGCGGATTCTGGGGCTTGGAGGTTCTATGCGCTATACCCAAGGGGATCATCAATATACAGAAAAGGAAATGCAGAAGAGGGTGCGGAAACTGAGGTTTAAACTATTTAAGAAGCGGGGATTTGATATATTAGTAACCCATTCTCCTGCATACCAGCTCAATGACGGCAGAGATTTGCCACACCAGGGATTTCAGGTGTTTCTGGATTTGTTGGAGAAATATAAGCCAAAATATTTTCTTCACGGACACGTACATTTAAACTATGCAAGAGGGCAGAAGCGTTATGATCAGTATCGTGATACAACAGTAGTGAATGCGTTTGAACGCTGTATCATAGAAATATAAATGGTTTGAGAAAGGAAATGCAAATATGAAAGTTTTATTGTTAAATGGAAGTTCACGTCAGAATGGAAATACCTATATAGCTCTTTGGGAAATCGCTAAAACTCTGGAGCAGGAAGGGATTGAGTATGAAATTTTTCAGATGGGTCCGGCACCTGTGAGAGATTGTATCGGATGTGGAAAATGCAGTGAAAAAGGCTGTGTTTTTGAAGATGATAGGGTCAATGAATTTGTGAAAAAAGCAAAAGAATGCGATGGATTTGTCTTCGGGACACCGGTGTATTATGCTCATCCAAGCGGAAGAATTCTCTCTTTCTTAGACAGGGTTTTCTACAGCAGCGGAAGGTCTTTTGCTTTTAAACCAGGGGCAGCGGTTGCTGTAGCCAGAAGAGGAGGAACCACAGCATCTTTTGATGTCTTGAATAAATATTTTGGTATTTCTCAAATGCCTGTAGCAGGTTCTACATACTGGAACATTGCTCATGGGGCAGCAGAAGGAGAGGCAGAGCAGGACGAAGAAGGGTTGCAGACCATGAGAAATCTTGCACGCAATCTGGCATGGATGATGAAGTGTTTCCAGGCAGGAAAAGAGAAGGGAATTGAAGTACCTAAGGCAGAGCGAGGAAGTAGAACAAATTTTATACGGTAATGGTGAAAGGTGCATCAAACTTGAAAATGGGTTTGATGCACCTTTTTTAGTTCTAAAACATAAATTTCCGCATATGCTTTAGAGATAAAGTGTTATGTATGCTGTTATATAGTATACAAAGAAAGAGGGACTATGGCAGGATATCGTAGATTTATAGCCTATGTATATGAATATCCAGATGGGAAAAAAGGAAACGGAAAAGGCTTTATCAAGGTAGAATCCAGAGATGGTATATGTAGGATGCAGTACAGATTATCAGGGGTTTGCAGTAGTGTTCCTGTGCCAGCGAAAATTTATGGGTATGTAAGGGAAAAACAGTCTTGCAAGGGAATTTTACTTGGAAGCTGTGACCTTGCAGGAGACAGCATCCGGTTTGAACAGGAAATGTCCTCTGAACATATGGGAGACAGTGGATATGCATTAGAGGATTTGTGTGGTCTGATTGTACAGACAGATTCGGGAATATTCTACGGAAGTGGATGGGATGATAAACCTATTCGACTTCATGAAATTCACATACCTGAAGAGGGGAAAATGCAGGCAGCAGAACAGGAAAATACACAAAAGGAAGAAGAAAGAGATGTTATGCTTCAGGAGGAAATAGAAAAGAGAAACATAGAACCAGGAGAGGAGATAGTAGAACAGACAGAATTAGAGGCAGAAGAAAACGCCAGGGAAGAAGTGGGAATCGTATTAAAAGATGTTCAACCAGAAGAAGGGGAACAGGGAGAAATAAAAGAAGTGGAAGAGATGGAGCCTCAGCCCAGAACTTCCATCATAGAAGAGACTTTGATTCAAGAGCCAACAGAAAAAATAGCACAAGAAGAGCCTTCTATGCCAGTTAGGAGACAGGAAGAAGTGTTTTTTTGCGATAATAGTTTTTCTGATTGTAGGAAATTAACTAGAGAGGATTTTGCACTGTTGGACAGAAAGGATCAGGGGTTACTTTATAATAATTTCCTACGCCACGGATATGGGAAATACGGATACGTGATTCTTGCCAGAAGGGAAGAGGATGGAGCCTACATATTGGGAATTCCAGGATTTTATGAACGTCAGGAGGCTCTTATGGCAAATATGTTTGGCTTTCCGTATTTTAAGGAAACTGGTGGCAGTTCCAGACAGAAGCAGCGCTTTGGGTATTGGTACCGCTTCATTGAAAAACCTAAGTTAGAATCTATGTGAGTAATAGTGCCGGGCATGAGGTGGAAAATCAGCCTTTTGTCCGGTACAATAGATTCTTATGCAATTTGCACTTGACCCACAGAAGGAGAGAGTTATATAATAAAAACTGTTCGGAGACATATCGAAGTGGCTGTAACGAGCCGCACTCGAAATGCGGTTGTCCGCAAGGGCACGTGGGTTCGAATCCCACTGTCTCCGCTTGTGAAGAGGCTGCCTGCTGTTTTATGGGACAGCCTCTTTTGAGATTTAGGACATTTTACGGAGGAAAGTCCATGACAGAAGAAGAAAAACAGAGTAAAGATGATATAAAATTTATGAAGGAAGCTAAGAAGCAGGCTATGAAAGCCTACGCTTTGAAGGAAGTACCTATAGGATGTGTTATTACTTGTGAAGGTAAAATTATAGCAAGGGGATATAATCGTAGAAATACAGATAAAAATACCACATCCCATGCAGAAATTAATGCTATCCGAAAAGCCAGTAAAAAACTGGGTGATTGGCGGTTAGAGGGATGTACCCTTTATGTGACCCTGGAGCCTTGTCAGATGTGTGCAGGAGCTATTATACAATCCAGAATGGATAGGGTAGTGATTGCCAGTGTGAATCCTAAGGCAGGATGTGCAGGCTCTGTTATAAATTTGCTGGAAATGGATGGGTTTAATCATAAAGCACAGGTGACGAGAGGGATTTTAGAAGAAGAGTGTAGTCAGATGCTTTCTGGATTTTTTAAAGAGTTGAGAGAAGAAAAGGCAAGGAAAAAACAAGCAGCAAAGGAGAATGCAAAATGACAAAAAAGGAATTTCAGAATTTGGCAAAGCAAAGACCAATCATTTTAGATGGAGCTACGGGGTCCAATTTGATGAAGGCGGGAATGCCAAGAGGCGTGTGCACAGAACAGTGGATTTGTGAAAATCCAAAGCCGTTGCAGGAGCTCCAAAGAGCCTATGAAAAGGCTGGCTCCCAGGTTGTTTACGCGCCTACCTTTTCTGCTAACCGTATTAGTTTGAAAAATTATGGGTTGGAAAATCAGGTGGCAGAACTAAATAAAGCTCTCATAGAAATTTCTAGAACAGCAGTAGGCAGTCAGGTGCTTGTAGCAGGAGATTTGACCACTGCCGGAAAGCAGGAAATTCCATATGAGGAACTTTGGGAAGCCTATAGAGAACAGATTGTTGTACAAACTCAGGAGGGAGTTGATTTACTGGTAGCAGAAACCATGCTAGGAGTGACAGAATGTATGGCAGTTTTGGATGCAGCTGCTTCTGTTTGCAACCTTCCTGTTATGTGTACCCTTACCGTAGAGTCTGATGGCAGCCTCTTTTTTGGAGGAAATATTTATGAGGCAGTGGAAACACTAGAGGAAATGGGGGCAGATGCAGTAGGTATTAATTGCTCTACGGGACCAGACCAGCTATTGTCAGTGGTAGAGAATATGCGTAAAAGAGTAAGTATTCCATTGATTGTGAAGCCAAATGCAGGGATGCCAATTATCAATGAACAAGGACAACCGGTATATTCTATGGGAGCCAAAGAGTTTGCAGACTGCATGAAACGTCTGGTGCAGGCAGGAGCAGATATTATAGGTGGTTGCTGCGGCACAACACCGGAATACATAGAAAAACTTCACAATATATTTCTTGCACACATTTAATGCGATGACTTCATGATTTTTTTGCGAAAAAACAGAATCCCTCCTATGATAAGAGCTGCCAGAAGGACAATTTTGGCAGCTTTTGTATAATTGCCGAAATATTGAGCAGCTTTTTCCCAGGAGGAACCAGCAAAAGCCCCAAGAGAAATTAGCGCCAGATTCCAGAAAAAACTTCCCAGGGCTGTCATCCACAGAAAGCGTCCAGCTGCCATGGCTGCCATGCCTGCAGGAATGGAAATCAGACTACGGACAATGGGGATAAAACGGCAAAAAAATACGGTATAATTCCCCTTGTTGTCAAACCAATTTACGGCTTGTTGAATATGTTCTTTTTTTAGTCTCAGAGTTTTTCCTACAGGTCCAGCTACAAGATGTTCTAACCTTTCCTGAGATAATAAATTTCCAATCTGATACAAAACAACAGCTCCTACAAGACTGCCGGCTGTAGAAGAAAGAACAACTCCAGGTACATGCATCTTGGTATAAGTAGTCATAAAACCGCTAAAAGTAAGAATTACTTCCGAGGGAATGGGAGGAAAAATATTTTCGGCTAGAATTAAAAGAAAAATCCCCAGATAACCAAAAGAATTCATCGTTTCCAACATCCAATGTTCCATAAGCAAACCTCACGCTTTTTTAAAAATCTATGCGAAAAGTAGCTTGTATATTCAATTGAAATAAAAAGGGGAAAATGATTGATAAAGATAAAAGAAAATTAGACATTTTTTTACCGTGCGCCGCCCATCGAAACTTTCTCACAAACGTTACCTCTACAGTTAACTCAGCCCAGGCACCCTCACGGCACACAGAAGGTTCTGCTTAGTGCTGCTGCATTCCTGCCCTGACACGGTTCACAGATTCCTGTTGCGTAAGACCCAGACGTCAACGCCACTTATAGAGGGCAGCTTCACAAGAAAAGTTCCTCCGTTTGGCAACACCCCTGCTGTAGCGGATTGCAGGTATAGGGCACCGCTATCTCCCCGGCTGCACGGTATGTATCAGTATAACGTTTTTTTTACAGTTTGTCAAATGAAAAAAAAGTTGTGGCAAAATATAAAATATTATATAATAGATGCAGCTTCATTAAAAAAATAAATATAAGATGGGATGTGGAAAAATGAAAAGAATCGGTTTACTTACCAGTGGTGGAGACTGCCAGGCATTAAATGCTACTATGCGAGGTGTTGTAAAGGGTTTAAGTAACAACCTGGAGGAATTAGAAGTTTACGGATTTGATGATGGCTATAAAGGTCTGATTTACGGAAATTATAGAATGCTTTCCTCAAAAGATTTTTCGGGAATTTTGACCAGAGGCGGTACGATTTTGGGAACTTCCCGCCAGCCGTTTAAGTTGATGCGCGTTCCAGATGAGAAGGGGCTGGACAAAGTAGAAGCTATGAAACAGACCTATCATAAGCTGCGTCTGGATTGTCTGGTTATTTTAGGAGGAAATGGAACACAGAAAACAGCCAATCTTTTAAGAGAAGAAGGGTTGAACATTATTCATCTTCCTAAGACCATTGATAATGATATCTGGGGTACAGATATGACTTTTGGATTTCAGAGTGCCGTAAATATTGCTACAGATGCCATTGACTGCATTCACACCACAGCAGCTTCTCATAGCAGAGTGTTTATCGTAGAAGTTATGGGACATAAGGTTGGATGGCTGACCCTTCATGCAGGGATTGCAGGAGGTGCGGATATTATTCTGATTCCGGAGATTCCGTATGATATCGAAAAAGTAGTAGAGGCGATTAACAGACGGAACAAAGCAGGAAAAGGATTTACAATTTTGGCGGTAGCAGAGGGTGCTGTTTCAAAAGAAGATGCAAAACTACCAAAAAAAGAATTAAAGAAAAAATTGGAAGAATATAAAAAACAATATCCGTCTGTTGCCTATAAGCTGGCAAGTGAATTGGAGAAAAAACTGGATTTAGATATCCGTATTACAATTCCAGGACATATGCAGCGTGGCGGCAGCCCGTGTCCTTATGACAGGGTTTTATCTACCAGATTAGGATCAGAAGCTGCTAAGCTGATTTTAGAGGATGACTATGGATATATGGTCGGAATTGTTAATGGAAAAGTAAAAAAAGTGCCTCTGGGCGAATGTGCAGGAAAGCTGAAGATGGTATCACCTACGGATCAGCTGGTAGGAGATGCAAAACGCATTGGCATTAGCTTCGGAGACTGAGAAAGGGAGAACATACATGAGCTATACAGCTCTTTATAGAAAGTTCCGTCCAAAGGACTTCGAAGATGTAAAAGGACAGGAACATATTGTTACTACATTGAAAAATCAGATAAAAGCTGATAGAATCGGACATGCATATCTTTTCTGCGGTACTAGAGGTACTGGTAAAACTACTATAGCAAAAATTTTGGCAAGAGCAGTAAACTGTGAACATCCTGTGGATGGAAGCCCGTGTAATACCTGCAAGACTTGCAGAGCGATTCTGGAGGGAACCTCTATGAATGTCATAGAGATTGACGCTGCTTCCAATAATGGTGTGGATAATATTAGAGAAATCAGGGAAGAAGTGGCATACAGACCTACAGAAGGTCGCTATAAGGTTTATATTATTGATGAGGTTCATATGCTGTCTACAGGAGCTTTTAACGCATTGTTAAAGACATTGGAAGAACCTCCGTCTTATGTAATCTTTATTCTTGCCACTACAGAAGCCCATAAGATTCCTATCACCATTTTATCCAGATGTCAGAGATATGATTTTCGACGGATTACGGTAGAAACCATTGCCAAACGTCTAACAGAGCTCATGGAAAAAGAGGGAAATGATGTGGAAGAGAAAGCCATCCGCTATATTGCCAAGGCAGCGGACGGCTCCATGCGTGATGCTCTTTCCCTTTTGGACCAGTGTATTGCCTTCTATCTGGGAGAAACACTTACTTATGAGAAGGTGTTAGAAAATCTGGGAGCAGTGGATACAGATATTTTTAGTGGTCTTTTGCGAAAAATTTTAAAGCAGGATACTACAGGTGCAGTGAAAACCTTAGAAGAAATTATTCTTCAGGGAAAAGAAATGGGGCAGTTTGTCACAGATTTTATCTGGTATCTGAGAAATCTGCTCTTAATAAGCTCTTCCGACCATCCTGAGGAAGCGGTGGATGTGTCAGCAGAAAATCTGGAGAAGATGAAAGAGGAAAGTACCATGATGGATGCAGAAACGCTTATGCGTTACATCCGTATTTTCTCAGAATTGTCCAATCAGATTAAGTATGCGTCCCAAAAGCGTGTGTTGGTAGAAATTGCCCTGATTAAGTTATGTCAACCCGTAATGGAGACAAATTTGGATTCACTGTATGACAGGGTGCGTATTTTGGAAGAAAAATTAAAAAATGGTGTGGTAGCAGCGAGTTCGGTACCTCAGGGCATGGGGGATACTTCTGTGAAAATAGCAGAGCATCCGAAAACAGAGCCGCAGCCAAAACCGGAAAAGGCAGCCCCAGAGGATTTGCAATATGTGCGTCAAAATTGGAATGCGATTATCCGAGATACCAAAGGGCTTTTGCAGCAAATGCTGTTAGAATCCACACCAAAGTATGATGGAAGCACAGGAGAACCTGTACTTTATATTGAATTTCGCAATTTTTTGGCGAAGACTTGTATTGACAGTCCCGACAGTATGGAAATGCTAAAAAATGCCATACGGAAAAAAATTGGAAAAGATGTGGAAATCAAGATGATTTTAAAAGATGGAGCTGCAGGGGAAACCAGAGGCGGCCTGTCCGAAATTACCGTGGATGATTTATTAATGCAAAATATAAACATGGAAATTTCAGTAGAAACAATGGAAGATGATGAATAGGAGGAGCCTGATATGGCAAAAAGAGGTGGATTTCCAGGTGGTATGATGCCTGGAAACATGAATAATTTAATGAAACAGGCGCAGAAAATGCAGCGCCAGATGGAAGAAAACCAGAAAGCACTGGAGGAAAAAGAATTTACAGCAGCAGCCGGTGGCGGAGCTGTAGAGGTAACTGTTTCCGGTAAAAAAGAAGTGCTGAAGGTAAAATTGGCAGAAGAAGTGGTAGATCCAGATGATATTGAGATGCTGGAAGACTTGATTGTAGCTGCAACTAATGAAGCACTGCGGAAAATGGAGGAAGCTTCTGCAGCAGTGATGTCCAAACTTACAGGTGGCCTGGGAGGAATGGGCGGCGGATTCCCATTCTAAATCTAAAGGAGAAAAGAATTGGAATACTACAGCAGTCATATAAACAAACTTATTGAAGAATTTTCCAGATTACCTGGTATTGGAGCAAAATCAGCACAGCGTTTGGCTTTTCATGTTTTAAATATGCCTATGGACCAGGTACAGAGCCTGTCCAATGCTATTTTAAATGCCAAGGCAAATGTGCAGTATTGTAAGTGCTGTTACACATTAACCGACCAGGAAATTTGTCCCATTTGCAACAATTCGCGTCGGGATCATCATGTGATTATGGTGGTGGAGAATACTAGAGATTTGGCAGCCTATGAAAAAACAGGAAAATTTGACGGGGTTTATCATGTGCTCCACGGTGCTATTTCCCCTATGCTTGGAATTGGACCGGATGATATAAAGTTAAAGGAACTTATGCAGCGCATTGCAGAGCAGGATATTCAGGAGGTAATTATTGCCACGAATTCCAGCTTGGAGGGAGAGACTACGGCAATGTATATCAGCAAGTTAATTAAGCCTGTGGGAATCAAGGTTAGTAGGATTGCCAGCGGAGTTCCGGTAGGTGGAGATTTAGAGTATATTGATGAAGTCACTCTTTTGAGGGCTTTGGAAGGTAGAGTAGAGCTATGAGAAAAAAGGTAACCTCTACGGATATTGCCAAGGCTGCGGGTGTTTCCCAGGCTACCGTATCTATGGTCTTGAATAAAAAGTATAATGTTTCTTTTTCAAAAGAAACCATACAAAAAGTGGAACAAGTTGCCAGGGACATGGGCTACACTGTTCCAAAGCGAAGAAGCCAGAAAAGTTCAAAAAACAGCCGGCTAATTGTTGTGTTTTGTCCTACGCTTACAAATCCTTATTATGTTATGCTGCTTCAGGGTATTGAAACCGTAGCAAAAGAAAAGGGATATGGAGTTTTTGTGTGCAATACACAGCGGGAATTAAAAATAGAAGAGCAGTATCTGAAAATGATGCATAGTGTATCACCGGCAGGGATTATTTATACTTGTAATCCCAGTGAAACCTTTATGGAACAGGTGGAGGAAATTGCAGAAAAAATTCCATTGGTGGTAATCAGCAACCGAGAACGGGTAAAGGTAGATGCCATTAATCAGGATAATACAAAAGTGGGTAGCCTTATGGCGCGTCATTTACTGGATTTGGGACATCGGGAAGTGGCTTTTATTGCCCCGCCTCTGACCAAACGTCAGGAACAGCGTTCTAGGCGTGTGGAAGGTTTTGTGCGGGAGTATGAAAAAGAAGGGCTTTCTCAATCTGTGGTTATTAAGGCGGCAGATGATATTTGGGATGAAGTATTGCCCAGTGTTGATTCAGAGTATCGCATAGGATATACCTTGACAAAGGAACTTTTAGCAGAAAAGCGAAAAGTCACAGCCATTGCAGGACTGAATGATATGATTGCCTTTGGAATTATAGACGCTCTTCAGGAAGAAAAATTAAAAGTTCCTGGGGATGTTTCTGTTATAGGTTGTGATAATATTATTTTTGGAAGAATGTCTCAGATGTCTCTGACTACCATTGAACATTTCGTCCCTTTAAAAGGAAGGGATGCCTGTGATATTATTATGAAAAAGATTGAATCTGCACATAATGCCTATTTGGATACAGAGCCTACCAGCACATATCACATTGAGTATGAGCCCAAACTCATAGTGCGGAAAACAACAGCCTATGTAAATTCCAGGAGCAAAAAGAAAAAGGGCAAGAAAAAATAATTAAATGAAATTGCTGGAATAATTAGTAATAAAATAGAGAATCATAGAAAGAAAAGCCTTATTATATAAAAAACTGGAATAAACATATAAAAACAACTATTAATAAAATTTCATTTTATTAATAAATAAAATTGCTAATAATACAGCATCCTCTTGCGGAATGTTTGTTTAAGGAGTAAACTATAAGTAACAAACAAATAGAGCCTTTGGGCGCCGAAAATGGAGGAGTAGAATTATGAAATTTTTTATTGACACAGCAAAAGTAGAGGATATTAAAAAAGCAAATGATATGGGAATTATCTGTGGTGTGACCACAAATCCATCTCTGATTGCAAAAGAAGGCCGTGATTTTAATGAAGTTATTAAAGAGATTGCGTCTATTGTAGACGGACCCATTAGCGGTGAAGTAAAAGCTACAACGACAGATGCAGAAGGCATGATTAAAGAAGGCCGTGAAATTGCAGCTATTCATCCAAATATGGTTGTTAAGATTCCAATGACAACGGAAGGTTTAAAAGCTGTAAAAGTATTGTCAGCAGAAGGAATTAAAACAAATGTAACCTTGATTTTCTCTGCCAATCAGGCACTCTTGGCAGCAAGAGCAGGTGCTACATATGTTTCTCCATTCCTTGGAAGACTGGATGATATTTCTACAAACGGTGTTGAATTGATTAGCACCATTGCTGAAATGTTTGCAGTAGCTGATATTCCTACAGAAATTATTGCGGCAAGTGTTCGTCATCCAATGCATGTAACAGACTGTGCTTTGGCTGGAGCTGATATTGCTACAGTTCCTTACAGTGTTCTGGAACAGATGACAAAACATCCACTTACAGATGCAGGTATTGAAAAATTTCAGAAAGACTATATAGCAGTATTTGGCGAGTAATAACAACCGCAGAAGCGGGAAAACCAAAAAAGGAGAAAAGTAATGAACAAGTTAGAACTTCAGAAAACAGCTAACGAGATTCGCAAGGGTATTATTACAGCTGTTCATTCTGCGAAAGCCGGCCATCCAGGCGGATCTCTTTCAGCAACGGAAGCGTTTACTTATTTATATTTTGAAGAAATGAATATCGACCCACAGGATCCAAAGAAAGCTGATCGTGATCGTTTTGTTCTTTCAAAAGGCCATACAGCACCAGGATTGTATTCCACTTTGGCACACAGAGGTTATTTTCCGGTTGAAGACTTGAAAACACTTCGTCATTTGGGCTCCTATCTTCAGGGACATCCAGATATGAAACACATCCCAGGAGTTGATATGTCCAGCGGTTCTTTGGGACAGGGAATTTCCGCAGCAGTAGGTATGGCTTTATCTGCAAAAATGAGCCAGGAGTCTTATCGTGTTTATACACTCTTAGGAGATGGTGAAATTCAGGAAGGACAGGTCTGGGAAGCTGCTATGTTTGCAGGCCACAGAAAACTGGACAACCTGACTGTGATTGTGGACAACAATGGTCTGCAGATTGATGGAAACATTGAAGATGTATGCTCTCCATACCCAATCGACAAAAAATTCGAAGCATTCAATTTCCATGTAATTAATGTGGAAGACGGAAATGATTTTGACCAGTTAAAAGCTGCTTTTGATGAAGCAAAGGCTACAAAAGGTATGCCAACAGCCATTATCATGAAAACAGTAAAAGGAAAAGATGTATCCTTTATGGAGAATAATGCAGGATGGCATGGAAAAGCTCCAAACGATGCAGAATATGAAATTGCTATGGCAGATTTGGAAAAGGTAGGTGAAGCATTATGTCAGAAGTAAAGAAAATCGCAACCAGAGATAGTTATGGTAACGCATTAGTAGAGTTAGGCAAAAAATATGAAAACCTGGTAGTTCTGGACGCTGACCTGGCAGGTGCTACCAAAACAGGAACCTTCCAGAAAGCATTTCCAGAGCGTCATATCGACTGTGGTATTGCCGAGAGCAATATGATGGGAATTGCAGCAGGACTTTCTACAACAGGAAAAGTTCCATTTGCAAGTACTTTTGCTATGTTTGCAGCAGGACGTGCTTATGAACAGGTTCGTAATTCCATTGGTTATCCACACTTAAATGTAAAAATCGGCGCAACTCATGCCGGTATTTCTGTAGGTGAAGATGGCGCAACACATCAGTGCAACGAAGATATGGCACTTATGAGAACCATTCCTGGAATGGTGATTTTAAATCCATCCGATGATGTAGAGGCAAAAGCAGCAGTAGAAGCCGCTTATTTACATGATGGTCCGGTATACCTTCGTTTTGGAAGATTGGCTGTTCCCGTTATTAATGACAATCCGGATTACAAATTTGAAATTGGTAAGGGAATTGTACTAAGAGAAGGAAAAGATGTTACTATTTTTGCAACAGGTCTTTGTGTGAATGAGACTCTTCTGGCAGCAGAGAAACTGGCAGAAGACGGTATTGATGCAAAGGTTGTAAATATTCATACCATTAAGCCACTGGATGAAGAACTGGTTGTGAAGGCAGCGCAGGAAACAGGTAAGGTTGTAACTGTAGAAGAACATTCTGTTATTGGAGGACTTGGTGGTGCAGTAGCAGAAGTGCTGGCTGAGAAAGCTCCTACAAAGATGTTACGTATTGGTGTTCAGGATGTATTTGGTGAATCAGGTCCAGCTGTGAAATTGCTGGAAAAATACGGCATTGATGCAGCTGGAATTTACGAAAAAGTAAAAGCATTCATGTAATTTAAAAGAGAGTTGTCAAAAAGGGCAACTCTTTTTTCTTTACAAAAAAACAGGTTTCGTATAAAATCTAACTAAAAAAACAGGGGAGTGAAGAATCATGACAAAAGAGAGGAAACGAGTAAAAACAGTGAAAGATCCAGGAAATGAGGAATTTTATGATTATATCAAAGACCTGGTTCATCATCCATATGTGCTGAAAATGAAAAAATATCCCCATCATTGCGAAACCAGTTGCTATCAGCATTGTCTGAATGTGGCATATTTTAATTATAGAATCTGTAAATTTTTTAATCTGGATGCTAGAAGTGCAGCAAGAGCAGGAATGCTTCATGATTTATTTTTATATGATTGGAGAGAACATCGGAAAAAGACTGGGGATCCAGTTCATGCTATGACACATCCTCATACTGCACTTAGAAATGCTAAGCGATATTTTAAATTAAATCCTTTGGAAGAAGAAATGATCGTGAAGCATATGTTTCCAGTGACACCAATTCCACCAACACACTGGGAAACCTGGATTATTACTTTGACAGATAAATACTGCGGTACCTGCGAAATTGGCAGATATTATTACAAAGCATGGTTTCCCAGAGGTGCTTATCTTCTTATCAAGAGAATTATCCGTAGGGTATTTGGTGCGGATTATCAATATAAAGACTATATTTTGCCTTTTGGTGAACAGACAGAAGCTGGCGGTACAGAAGTAAACTTTGCGAAGCTGAGAGTGCGTTCTGATTCTGGCTGGAAAAAAGGAAATACCGGAAAAAGACGCGGTGCAAAATATTGACGGTGTGCCATGCAGATTCCAGAAACAATAGAGTCTGCCATATGGACAACAGTGGCGAGGCGTGTAGACTGTAAAAGTAGATGATCAAAAGCACCGGAAAAATTCACAATGCCAGTGACAGAAATATCTCCTACAGCAGGTAGTTTTTTGCGGACACCAAGTCCTGGTTTTAGAGGACCTTCAGAGACTGTGAGAAAGCCCACATGGTTTTTGGTGCCTAGGGATGCGTCCACAGCTATAGTGAGACTGTGAGGATGCTGCTCGCACAGCATGCTTACAGTCTCATCTAAATTTAGGGCGTGAACTGGGTGGGATAAGGTACCATAAACATGAGTGTGACTTAAGGAATAGCTAGAAAGATTGTGTCCCACTAGAGGGCCTAAACTATCACCAGTAATGCGGTCGCTGCCAATACACAGAATAACCAAATCTCGAAAAGTTTGTTTTTGGGAAGATAAAAGATTAAAAAGCAGTGTGCCAAGCTTCACATCTGCACCTGAGGTTCTATTTTCAATATAGTAAGTAGGGTGATTTGCCATACATATTCTATCCTTTCCTGATACTACTGTCTTTAGTTTTTCCTTTCTTTTTTTTGTTATGCTGAAAAAATATGGAAATTTTGTCAGTAAAAAAATAGAATGTTATACGAAATTTGATAAATTTCGCAAGGAGAGTGTGGTATCCTTTTCTTCAAAAAAAGGGGTGCTGTTGGTATGATAGAAATTGTTTATGAAAAAGAAAAACAAAAACCGGAAGGAAATGAGGAATTTTTTAGGATTCCAAACAATATACGCCAGATAGGAGAAATTGAAGGAACACAAAAAATCTATATAGAAGATTATGCATATACCTACCTTTGTAGAATCTCTTCCGAAAATCCAAGGAAAGGAATTGCAGCTATTCTTTTAGGACAGGCAAATTGGAAAGAGGGAACCTCTTATTTGTTTGTAAAAAGTGCAGTGGCTCTTAGCGATATGGAAGTTAGTGAAGAACATGTGGATTTTACACAGGAAACATGGAATCATGTGTACGAAAAAAATAAAGAATATTTTCCAGAGCAGGAAATTGTAGGGTGGTTTCTTTCTGTTCCTGGCTGTTCTATGGAATTACATGAAGTGATTTGTCAAACCCATTTAGATCACTTCGGAGGAAATGATAAGGTTTTGTTTATTATGGAACCATTGGAAAAAGAGGAAGCGTTTTATCGCTACGAGGATGGAAAAATGTCTAGACAGACGGGCTTTTATGTGTATTATGAGAAAAATGAGGCCATGAGGAATTTTTTGATTGCACAGAACGAAAGGTTGGAGAAGAAAAGCGAAGAGGTAGATGATGGGGCTGTACATTCTTTTAGGGAAAAAGTAGAGAAGAAGGCAGAACAGGAAAATCAAAAGAAACACATTCCTTTATTTAAGACTGCAAGTGTATGTGTGGCAGCAGCGGTTCTTGCAGTGGGTGTGTTGTATTTAAATGATTACCAGAAATTAAGAGGAACTGAAAAAGTGATTGCCAGTTTAGAAGAACAAGGGCAAAAGAAAGAAACAGAAAAGCCAGAAGCAGTAACTCCAGTAAATGCGCCTGTAAAAGAGGAAAAAGAAACAGAGTTGTCACAAAAAACTCCAGAAGATGAAATGCAAGAAGAGCAACCAGAAAAAACTTCCAAAGAGGAGCCAGTAGAGAATGCAAAAGAACCTAAGGAGGAAACGGCAACTGCTACCCATACATCGTATACCATTCAGCCTGGTGATACTATGACTAGAATTAGTATAAAAAATTATGGGACCATTAAAAAGATTAAAGAAATATGCGAGTTAAATCAAATGTCAGAAAATGATACCATTTATCCTGGACAAAAAATTTTACTCCCTTAAGAATTTGTGCTATACTTACCTAAAAATACGTGAAGGAAGAAATTTATGAATGTAAAAGAATACATAAAAAGAAAATTTCTGGAACAGTCCAGGGATAGTGTGGGAGGGCAAGAGAAAATCATACAACTCTATGAGGATAGAATAAAACCGCTGGCGAAAATCAAGATAAAACGTTCTGTATGGATAACACTGGGAGTAATCCTTTTGGCTGTTGCTATTTTAATAAGCATACAGCTCCATGTGTACAGAGACTATCAGGTTTTATCTTCAGCAGAAAATGAAGATACTCAGTCAGCGGGATATACGCAGATGGGAGATGGATTGTTAAAATATGGAGATGATGGTGCTTATCTTTTATCACAGTCGCAAAAGATTGTGTGGAACCAGACTTATGAAATGAGTAATCCAGCTTCAGATGTGAGAGGGGAATATGCAGTTATTTATGACCGGAAGGGAACCTTGATGTATGTATTGAAAGAGAACAGCCCTGTAGGTCCTATTGAAACAAAGTTTCCGATTCTCCAAGCAGAGGTAACAGAAAACGGTGCAGTGGCAGCAGTGCTGGAAGATGGAGAAAAAACATGGATTAATTATTATGCATCAGATGGAAGTATTATTGCAGAAAATCAGACTAGGATGGGAAATCCTGGATATCCATTGGATATTACAGTTTCGCCAAAGGGCGATATTATCATGGTCAGTTATCTTTATATTGAAGAGGGTCAGATATCCAGTAAAATTGTATTTTATAGTTTTGGGGATGAAGGACAAAATAAAGTGGACAATATCATAGCAGATTATACTTACGAAAATACGCTAATTCCACAGGTGGCTTATGTCAATGCTCAGACAGCCGTAGCGTTCAGGGATGATGGCTATACAATTTTTGAGAGTAGCGGAACAGTAGAAACGAAGGTGGAGGAAGAACTGAAAGAAGAAATCATCAGCACCTTTTACAATGATAAATATTTTGGACTGGTATTAAAGGGCAGCGAAGAGAAAGAACCATATATTCTCCAATTATTTGATCCTTCAGGACGAAAGAAGTTTTCCAAAGGATTTGATAGGGGATATCAAGATATTTGCATCAGTGGAGATATGATTATCATGTGCGATTCGGAAAATGTCATGATGTATAATCTGAATGGAATTCTAAAATTTGATGGAGCTATGAAAGAAGGGGCGGTTAAAAATATTTTTCAAGTAGCGTCCAAACGATATATTGTGGTTTCAGAAGGCGGAATTAATACCATACGATTGAAATAAAAATTACAAAAGAAAGGTGGATTTATGAACTGGTTAAATGTTGTCACTTTGGCTATCATTGTCCTCTGTATTTTTAATGGAATGAAACAGGGTATGGTGCGTTCAGCATTTTCCTTGGTTTCTGTGGTGTTAACATTGTTTTTGGGGGCTGTTCTCAACCCGTATATGAGCCGTTTCCTGACCGAAAACACACCTATTTATGAAACTGTGCAGGAAAAGTGCGAAGAGAGTGTTGCAAGAATTTTAGAAGATAAAATGAATGAACAGGAAAATAAGGAGGAACAGGCACAGTTTATAGCCGGGCTTCCTTTGCCAGAGAGTATGAAAAAGATTCTGGCAGAAAACAATACAGTAGAGAACTATCATCATCTGCTGGCACAGACTTTTGGAGAATATTTATCACATAGTATTGCCAAAATTGCTATTGGAAGTATCAGCCTGATTTTGACTTTTATTCTAGTAAGTATATTTATGAACCTTTTGGCAGGAATGCTAGACAGTATTTTTTCCCTTCCGGTACTGAGCTTATTAAATCGAGTGGGTGGAGCTATCCTTGGAGCTATACAGGGAATCTTTTTTGTATGGATATGTTTTTTGATAATTACGCTGTTCTGGGATGCTGTTTGGGCAAAAGAGGCAGCCAAATTGATTCAAGAAAATGAAATCACAAGTTTTCTTTATGAACAGAATATTCTTTTGCATTATTTATCAGGAATTTTGAGATAACAGAAAAACACAGGAGAATTTTGTAAATTCTCCTGTGTTTTTGTTGACATAGAGAAAAGAAAGTGGTATAGTGTAACTCAGTTCACAGTTTTGAAGTTAAGTTTATGAAAAAAATAAAAAAAACTGTTGACAGAAAAAAAGAAATGTAATATAATAAACAAGCTGTCGAAAAGACAGAGAAAAGTTTTCTTTTTAAAAAGAAGTTTAAAAAACTTGATAAGTTTTAAAATTAAATGCGACAAGAGGTATTAAAGCCTCTGCCGCATTTATTTTTTTACGGTAGATTGAAGTAAAAAGCATAGTGCGGTAGAGCTTAAAAAACTCTATCGCACTATTTTTTTATCCAAAAATCAGAAAGGAGCGGGAGAAATGGCACGCAAGTACAAGAGATTGAGCTATGAGGACAGAAAGACCATAGAGGAAATGTGCCGGAATGGAAAGAAAGCGGACGAGATAGCAGCAGCTATGGACGTGCATAGAGCCACGATTTACCACGAGCTGCAAAGGGGCGGTGCTGGTGGTGGTAATAGGCAGCAGTACAGCGCAGATATGGCACAGAGGGCGATTTAATCAGAGAGAACGAAAGAAAGGCAGAAAATATGGAAAGATACATAAAAGCAAGAGATTACAAAATATTGATTTATGACAAAGAGGACAGAGAAAGCTATAGAGCGGCAATAAATGCACTGACAGAGGCGAAAAAAATGAGCGGGTGGGATAGAGTGCAAGGCGTAACCATTCATAAAGATTGTAGAATACCAGACCTTTACCACGGGGACGACTTAGCAATAATCATGGAAAGAGATAACGGAAACGGCGAATACAGCATAAAAATTATGAGTTAATGGCGGTAGCTGCCGCCAGCAAGCGCCCTTAATTCAGTGGGAGAATACCGCAGCCGGATATAGCGGGGGCGCTGGTTCAATTCCAGCAGGGCGTTTTAGGTAGCAGTTTGGCGGGCTGCACCAGAGAGCAGCAGGCGAATAGCTGCATCTGGATACCGTGAAAAAATAGCAGCGGGTATACCAGCTATAAAGTATGCAGTCGTTCAACAGGTTTTAAGCAGCTTTTTAATGCGAAAAGCGCCCACACGGTAAATTACGCCAGAATAGGGAGCGGTAGCAATGAAAATGCCGAGAGCGCCGCCGAAAGAAAGAGAGGCAGGGAATGGAGAATATAGCCCCCATACAGATAGCAGAACCGAAACGAGAGAAACGAGCAGCAGTAACAGCAGCGTATAGAAGAGGGTACGCAGATGCGCTGGAAGATATGAGGAAAAGGCAGAGGGAGAAGAAACGCCGCCGCCAGTATTTTATTATACAGAAATTGAATGGTATAGCGTTGCTGGCATTTACGGCGTTGGCAGTCTACATATTAGAGGGGGACGCTACAATAGCAATTTTAACAGTGCCGTTAGCGTTGTATATGATTTTCAGCCGGGAAATATGCATAGTGAATAGATATTATTGGGAAACGAAAGAAAGGGATAAAAGAAATGATAAAAATTTTAGAGCTGTTCGGGGGAATAGGTAGCCCACGTTGTGCCATGCGTAATATAGGAATACCCGTAAAAGCTATTGATTACGTGGAGATAGACGAAAAGGCAGTACGTTCTTATAATGCCATGTTTTCTGATGAATTGGAATATAAGACGCAGAGCGTAGTAGGGTGGAACTTAAAGCCGGATATTTTAATACATGGTAGCCCGTGCCAAGATTTCAGCATAGCGGGACATCAAGGAAAAGCGACGGCAGAGGCAGGACGTATAAACCGTGGAAAGGGAGCGGATAAGGGGAGCGGGACACGTTCAAGCCTTATGTGGGAAACAATACATATTATAGAGCAAATGGGAGAATGGAAACCAAAATATGTTATTTGGGAAAATGTAAAAAATGTATTAAGTCGTTATATGCGTGTGAATTTTAATCGGTATCTATCAGAAATGGAGCGGTTAGGATACAGCAATAATTTTGAAGTGCTGGACGCAAGAGAGTTTGGACTACCACAAGCACGGGAAAGAGTTTTTACAGTATCAGTGCTGGGAAATGAAAAATTTTCGTTTGATGATTTGATTAAAACACCTATGAGGGATATAAACGATTTTTTGCTATCAGATGCGCCGCCAGTGTATGACGTGACACAGCCAAGCGTTTTAGAGGCAATAGGGAAAAAGGGGATACGGCGGGCGACGATAATAGAGGACTACGCATTTACGATTACTGCAAGGCAGGATAGAACGCCAGCACAGGTAATAGATATGGGAAACGGGCGCTATAGGTATCTGACAGAGTTAGAGTGCTGGCGCTTGCAAGGATATACAGACGAAGATTTCAATGCAGCGGCGGCAGTGTATAAGAGAGTAGGGCGCTATATAATGCCTCTTTATAAGCAGGCTGGTAATAGCATACCAGTACCGATATTTGAAAGTCTGTTTAGAAAAATGATACTGCATGAAACGGCAGAAAGTGGGGTAGTAAATGGCTATTTATAGAGAAGTAAGCACAGAGGTTTATTGCGATATATGCGGCGAAAAGGTTATAGGCTGGAACAGCGTAAGAAATGGAGTAAGTAAAATATGGGCGGCATATTTTGCGAGGCAAGAGGGTTGCACAACGGGAAAAAAGATTGTTTGCAAACAGTGCCGGATAAAGCAACGAATGGAAAAGTGCAGCTTACAAAAGAAATACGGAACTGCTGGAAAAGACGGGAGCGGCGCTTGTTTAGGTTTTGGTAGTGAGTGGGACGACGAACCTATAGAACAATGCAAACGCTGCATTGCGTGTGCCTCTTTTGACTGGGACGAAGAAAAGAAAAGGTTAAGCATAGGAGAAAGAAAACGAGGGAGAGCATGAGAAAGAAACATAAACGAGAAAACAAGGCGCTTAAGCTACTGATATGGATAGCTGCGGCAGCAGGAGTAACAGTTGTTGCATTATTTGCACTACTCACCAGCCGAGAACAACAGCAGGAGCATAAGAACGCTGATAAAAGGCAGCAGGCAGAGCCTCTGGTAATTGAAGTGCCGGAGCAGGCGACAGAGGGCAGCATACGGGTATTTGATTATGACGGTTGCTGTATTTACGCATATTACGGAAAAATCGAGATAAGGAACGACGGCAGGGACGGTAAAGAGATTGATATAGTTTGTGCCGGATACTTAGAGGGATACGAAGAACACAAAGAGCCAGACGAAACCGGGGAAAGAGAGGCAGAGCATGAGTAACGTATACATACGCAGCCAGAACAGAGAAAAGCTGTATATTTTTGGTATTTCCTTTAATTCCTTGCAGTACGAAGAACAACACGACTACAAGAGAGGGAAAGAGGCAGCAACACACCACACTATTTGCATTGCTGACGGCTGCTTAGAAGAAATTGCAGAGTATGAGAGTAAAGAGCGCTGTATAGAGGTACTGGACGAGATAGAGAAAGTATGCAGCAGCTATTTATATGCAGCGGGTAGCATGGGGCTTATCAGAGGCAGCACGCCTACGCCGCCTATGGCAACGGATATACCGAGGGTATACCAGATGCCGGAGAGGTAAGGGCTGCGCATGGACGAATACAGCGAGGCAGTAAAAGAGTTTTACCGAGTATACAGACCATTACAGAAAAAGCACAACTTGCGTATGCACAGCAGATTTAGCATATATGACGACGGGTTTATAGAAATCTGGGAGTATATCGGAGAGCAGCGGAGTAAATGCGTATGCAAGGTAAAAGAAGAAAAAGATGTAGAGTGTTACAAAAGAGCGACAGAGGAACTACAAAACTATGGAAGAGAATGAGAGGGCGCAAGACATGAGAACAGGGCAGGATAAAAAGGAATTTATGCCGAACTTTTTAAAAGACCTTAACACGGAAATTTTAGAGCAGCTGCCAAAGGGCAGCAGTGAAAAGAATGTAGTAGGACTGGCAGGGGACGTAAAGGAGCTGAAAGCGGTAGAGGCTGTATGCGGGCTACGGTTTAAGGGTTATCTGGGACTGGTTGAGGTGGAAAGACCGAGCGGGATAACGGACACGCTGGTAGTAGCGTTTGCGTGGGACACGCCGTATAAATCGACGCAGGGCGTAGAGTTTGACGTATTACGGGAGTATCCGATAGGCAGCAGGCTTTTACTTTACGGGAAGATGCAGACACTTAAAGATTTTTCCACGGGGCGGCAGCTGGTTTTTGTACTGGCTGATTTTGTGGCATTAAGCCCAAAGGCAGAAGGGCAAAATGACATAGTGTTAGTGGGCGAGATTGTATATAAACCTACATACAGAGAAACGCCGAGAGGAAAGCGCATTTCTGATATTTTCGTAAAAGTAAGAAATCAGCTTACGAAGAGCAGCAGCCTTATACCGTGCATCTGCTGGAATGAAACAGCGGAAGAGGTGGCAAATTGGCTGCCGGGGGATACAGTGAAATTGATAGGAAGATTGCAGAGCCGGGAATATGAAAAGTTGATAGAGGAAATTTACGCAGACGGCGTAGTAGCGGAAAGAGTAACAGAAACACGTACAGCCTATGAGGTATCAGTACACACAATCAGAAAGGCAGAGGGAAAATGAGCGTTGAGCATATCGGAAAAGGTTATGTAAAAATCTGCGTGAGTGAGGAAGAGTTAGAGGATAGCATAGCAGGACTTAGCCAGTTAAAGCCTATTCTGCAAGCGCAGGTAATGAAAGGGAACGGAAGAAACAGACAGCAGGAGCTTTTTGATGCAGCAGAGCTGGGGAAACATTTTGACACAGCTATAGATGCAATGACAATGCTTTTAGCTGGCTTTAAAGAAGAAAGTGAGGTACAGAATGAAAAGTAAAACAATTTTAGGAGCAGACGGCACAACGGAAATGCGGGAAATTACAGTAGGGATACATGGGAAAGGCGGCGAGGTAGGAATAAGGGCAGTACAGCGGATTGCGGGTATGGTAAGCAGCTTAAAGCAGTGCAAAACGCCGCAGGAAGTATACGACAGATATTTACAGATTACGGGGTATTGCAAATACTGTATTGATTGCGGCTTTATGGACGAAAAGGGAGCAGACGAGCTTATGTGCTTAGCTGCCTATCTGGCAGGAAATGAGCAGGCAAGGGCAGAGGCACAACAGAAAGAGGGTAAAAAGGCATGATGAAAGTGTATGTATGCAGCCCGTACCGGGCAAAAGACGGCGCAGAGCTGGACAGAAATATAGAATATGCGCAGGCACTTACACGGCGAGCGCTTAAGGCGGGCTTAGCGCCGATTACGCCACATTTGTATATAACGCAGTGTTTGGACGAGAAAAAGCCGCAGGAACGGGCGCAAGGGCTGGCAGCAGGAATGGAATTGCTGAAAGGTTGCGATTTTATGATTGTGGGAGATAAATACGGTATTAGCGAGGGTATGTACCGGGAGATAGAAACAGCAAAGGCGTTGCGTATTCCCGTGATAAATGATGCAGGGCTTTTAGTCCGGGCAAAACATGAGAAGCAGAGGGCAGAGAGGCTGGCAGAAGAATACGCCAAGAGGTATGCGTGCTGCTTTTGCAGAGGGAGAAACTTACATACTTGCAATGGGTACAGCTGCAAAGAGCCGTATCAGAGAGCCTACGATTATGCAATGAGCAAAGTAGCCGCAGGCTGCATGGTGGTAAAAATTGAATAAAAAGGAAAAGCCCCTACGGTACGGGAATACCATAGGGGCTAAGCTATACAGCTTTTAAACCTACAAATATTATAAGCGAAGTATGGCAGAAAAGCAAGGAAAAATCACGGGCAGCAAGCCCGTTTTACCACTTGATAAAAGTATTAACTATCCGACAGATATAGAGAAAAAGGGGTAAGGGTATGCCATACGTTGAGAGGATAACCAGAGCAGGGAAAACGATAGAGGTAGAAAGGTATTTTACAAGCAGATATAAAAAGCCGGGGATAAAGAGAGGAGATAAAGTTAAGCCAACAAAGGAGCAGCAGGCAAAGGTAAATACCAGACAAGCGGAGAGAAAGTTAAGAATACTGATGAACGCTAATTTTGGTTATGGGGACTACCATTTAGAGCTTGACTATATCCGAAAGAAAGGGCAGCCGGACAGAACAAAAGAGCAGATGCGCAAAGACATAGATGTATTTTTAAGGGAGTGCCGGAAAGAGTACAAAAAGGCAGGGTTAGAGCTTAAGTACATACACGTTATGGAGATAGGGGAAAGAGGTGCAAGGCATCATCATTTAGTGATAAATAAAATTGACACAGAGATTTTACAGCGCTGCTGGTATAAGGCATATGAGGGGCATAACCGCATAAAGGTTTTTCCTCTGGACGACAGCGGCAATTATGCGAAACTGGCAAGCTATTTTATCAAATACACGGACAAGCACAGAAAAGACGAGGACGGGGCATTGCAGGGCAAGCGCTGGAATTGCAGCAAGAACCTTGTAAGACCAGAGCCGGAAATAAGAGTAATTACAGATAGGCAGTGGTTTAAGGCAGAGCCGAGAGAGATAAAAGGTTATTACGTAGACAAGGATAGCGTGAGCAAAGGCGTACACAGCCCGGATTATTACGGGTATGGGTATTTCAGATATACGTTAGTCAAATTAGAAGAGAGGGGGGGATAAGATGCAGATAATAAAAGGATTGCTGATTGTGGCGGTATTGATTTTGACAGTTTTGCTGCTGATTGTGGCACTGGCGATACTTGCGTTTGGAATAGCAGCAGAAGTAATGCGGCGGCAGGACGAGTGGGTAGACAACGGGAGCAGAAAGGAGAAAGCGGAAAATGATAGAGAGGCTTAAATACTGGTTATTCCAGAAAGGGAAAGGCTGCCACCACTGCTGCATACGGTGTGAATATTTTGATATTTGCCGTTGGGACGTAATGACGGGAAAGACAGCAGAGCAGGAGCAGACCGTAGAGCTGCTGGCAGTAGAGGCAGCAAGAAAGGACGGAAACACCGGGTTGCTGTATCAAATTTACAAGTATGTGGAGTTTAAGAAAGGGGAGAGGCGAAAGCATGAAGAATTTTAGACTTGACGACGAAAGCGGGCATCAAGAGGCACTGTTTAGCTGGGCTGGGTATAACATGGGACGTATGCCGGAACTGGAATATATGCACCACGTACCAAACGGCGGCAAGCGTGACAGAGCGACAGCGGTAGCCCTTAAGAGGCAGGGCGTAAAAGCAGGAGTGCCGGACATTGTTTTACCAGCTGCAAGAGCAGGGTATCACGGACTTTACATTGAGCTTAAGGCTGGTAAGAATACCACAACGGAAAATCAGCGGTGCTGGTTAGAATATCTGCGGCAGCAGGGATATTATACAGCGGTATGTTATGGCTGGCAGAAAGCGGCAGAGCTGATAGAAACGTACTTGCTGCGCACGGAAGAGCTGGGAGAGGCAGGGAAGATATGGCACAGATAAAAAAATTAACACGGAAAATAAAGGAGCAATGCAGAACGTGTGGCGAGTTTCAAAAGAAACGCTGTAGGTTAGGACACAATGCCTACTGCTACAGAAAAAGCCAGAAAAAATGCGGAGATTATCAAAAGGTATCAATCACGCAAGCGGCAAAAGAGTTGGCAGACGTGGCGGGCATTGATATAAACAAAATGCGCTAAGAGGCGAGCGCAGGAAGTGAGGAAAAGAATGAAAACAATAAGCATTTTGAATTTAAAGGGCGGCGTTGCAAAGACCTTTACAGCAGTAAATATGGCATACGAGCTGTACCGCAGAGGGTTTAAGGTGCTGCTGATTGATAACGACAAGCAGGGAAATGCAAGTAGGGCGTATGGAAGATATGACGCAGAGAGCGTAGCGCCGATAACAAAGCTGCTTAGTGGAGAATGGCAGAGAGCAGGAGAAATTATACAACATACAGAGTATGAGGGGATAGACATTATAGCCGCTAATCTGTCACTTTTCGGGGCTGCATGGAATTTGACGAGGGAAGAAAACGAAAACCAGATAGAGAGATATAAGAGGCTGACGGAGAGAACGGCAGGGGTAAGCAATTACTACGATTACTGCATAATAGATAATCCGCCGGACATAGGGCTTAACGTGGTAAATGCGCTGGCAATCACGGACGAGGTTATAGTACCCGTGAAGATTGACGAGGACGCATTAGAGGGGCTGGACATTGTGGCAGAGCAGATAGAGGACGCAAAGGCATTTAATGAGCGGCTGCATCTGGGCGGAGTGCTGGTAACGTCTTACCAGAATACGGACGGAGAGGCAGCGGGCGTGGAATGGCTGGCACAGAATGGAAAGTACAAAATACTGGGCGTTATCAGATATTCCAAGAAAGTAGCGGAAAGTTCATTTATGCGAAAGCCGATTTATGAATATAGCCCATGCTGCGGAGCGGCGCAGGGATACAAGAAATTTATTACAGAGTACACGGGGAAAGCGAGATAAATTATGACGGTTTTTGAAATGTTTTTAAGTATATGGCTTTTTCTGTATAGATTAAAAAGAAAGGTACGGGCTTTAACAGAAAGTGATTTTAACCGTATGCTGTATAGTGACGATTTGACCTATGAACAGAAAATCTATTTGATTTATTTTAGATACGCATAAAGAAAAAAGTGAGGTAAAGAACATGGCAAAGGCAAAATTTGGTTTAAATGATATTTTGAACGCAAAGAGCAGAGCTGCGGCAGCAGGCAGGGTGGAAGATTACGAAGAGATTTATTTAAGCCCTTATGAGGTTAGGGCTGCGCCGGAGAACACGCACCAGAGTTTAGAGAACATAGAAGAACTGGCAGACAGTTTTTTACACGTAGGGCAGGAGCAGCCCACGGTAATTGCAAGGGTAAACGGCGAGTTTCGGATAGTGGACGGGCATAGAAGAAATGCAGCAAATATTATGAATTTGGAGCGGGGGCATAAGGAGTATGAGAAAGTAAAATACCGCTACAAGGACATGACAGAAGCAATGTATGAGCTGTCCTTACTGGCGGGCAACGGATATACGCAGGAGCTTACAGCATACGAAAAGACCAGATTGGTAGAGCGGACAAAAGCGGCGCTTATCCGGGCAAAAGAAGAGGACGGATTAGAGATTAAAGGAAAGATGCGGGACTTAGTGGCGGCTATGCTGAATGAGAGTAGCACAAACGTAGCCAGAATGGAGAGCATTAACAACAATGCCACGCCGGAGATTAAAGAGCAGCTGAAAAATGGGAACATGGGTATTACGGCTGCTTATGAGGCGGCAAAGTTGCCAGAGGACGAGCAGAGGGAAATTGCGGAGCAGGCAGCAGGCGGCAGTATAAGGGCAAAGGAGATAGCCGCAAAGGTGGCAGAGAAGAAAGCGGGGGACGATTACGAAACACCACACCCGGAAAGCATTACATCATTGTGTTATTCCTGCCAGCGATATAAAGATTGCAACGTAAAGACCGGGACGTGTGAGAAGTGTGACCAGTACATAAACAAGGCAGAGGAAGAAAAGACAGACGAGCAGAGGTATAACGAAGAGCAGGACAGAATAGACCGGGAAACAAAGAAGAAATTGCAGGAGAAAGCGGACGCAGAAAAAATGGAGCATCTGCCAAGCGACGCAAAAGCAAAGAAGTATATCAGAGTTTCAAAGCAGACATTTAAAGCTGTATGCGCAGGGTTACTGCCGTATCTGCTTTTGAAGTATGAAAAGTATAGCGCCGGGGAGATTGCGGTTATACAAGAATTTGAAGAGGGCAGAGTCACTGGAAAAACAAAAGAGCTTTACATATCCTGCGTGGATACAGAGGAAACGCATACAGCTATTGCAGAGGGCTACTGCGTTCTGGGAATTTTGGAAAAGGAGATAGCAGTAGAAAAAGGCTGGCTTAATGAAGTGTCCGAAACGGACACCGAGGGGGGCAACTTCCGGGACAAATGAGCATTGACGATTACAAAACAGAAAGCGAGGGCAAAGCATGAAATACAGACAGTGGAAAAAGAATTATAAAAAACGGTATGGGGTAAACCCGCCAGCAGGCATAGACAAGAGAAAACAGAGAAAGGCAGCAGCAAGGGCAATAAAAGCCCTTGCTAAAGTTGATTTCATGGAAAGTATAGGGAGAGCCGCAGAAACAATAACGGGAGCAATGGCAAATCTTATGCGTGCGCTGGGAAATGGAATGGACGCAGCAGGGACAGTGTGCCGGAACGCAGCGGATTATATGCAGCCGTTAGAGATTAAGGGAAATGTTCTTAGCTGGGAAGTAAAGCCAGTGGTATGCGATTATGGAGTATATGAAAATAACGCATTGAACGGCAGCAGCGTACTTAAACTGATTACAAACAGCAGGAGAGCAGCAGAAAAGATAGTGGAGATTATGCAGCAAGACAATTTAGAACATATTAGACTTAATGAGCCGGAACGGATACAAAAGAGGCAGGACGCAGCGGACAGTTTGCGGGCAGCAGTTATTACAGCATACGAAAAAGAGGTGGTAGAAAATGGATAAAGATTTAGAAAATTGGCTTTACAGACCGATTTACCCAGAAGAGGAATTTTTTAAGAAAGTTGAGGCGGCATTAGGATTTAAACTTTTTATCTGGCAAAAGGCTTTTATAGTTAAGGGAGTATTTAGGCAGTATGGGGAAACTACAGCAGAGATTTTAAGGGAATTGTTAGAAACAAAAGCAGAACCGCTGGACTATACAAGACCACCAGAGAACGTAAGAGCCAGATTTTATAGGGACGAGCTTAGGGAAATACAGAAGAAATTACAAAGAGCAGGAATAGAAACAAGGCAAGTATTTTGGAGTGAAAAAGAAAGGCGTAGTTATTACTGGAAAAACGGAGCGCCGGAGAGATGCAAAAACCCAGATTGCAAAAACTGCCCGTTTCCACCATGTAGGAAAGGAGAGGCAAATAATGAGTAATATTTTACTTGCAATTATTGCATTGCTGCTGGTAAGCATCTGGCAACAGCTCAAAGAGATTAACGAAAGAAGAAAAGGAGATATGGACGGAGAAAAGGAGAAAAAGGGAAATGCAGAATTTGGAAACAGAAAATAAGAGCGGAGAAACGACAACGCAGGAAATGGCAGATACAGCAGAGGCAATGCAGCAGGAAGAGCAGACGGAAGATAACCGGGTAACATTTACAGCGGCAGAGTTAGAGGGGCTGATACAGAAAGCAGCACGGGCAGCAGTAGCAGAGTACAAAAAGCAGGAAGAGAAAGACAGAAAGCAGAATAAGTACCACAATACCTTTATGCTGATGAAATGTTACCGGGACGCAGCTTTTCACATTGAGAACGCAATAAGCGACGGGGAGCAGCTGGAACTTGCAGGAATGACAGACGAGCAGCAGCGTACATACTTAGAGAGTATCAGACGCAGCCGCTTTAAAACTCTGATTATGACGGCGCATATCGACAAGGCGGTAGAAGAGATAGAACGCAGGAGAAAGGCAGCAGACAGAGAGATAGAGTATAAGGCGTTTGAAATGTACTTTATGCAGGGTATGGACTATGCAAAGATTGCAGAGGAACTGGACACGGGAAACAGCACGCCAAGACGCTGGATAACAGCCATTATAAATGAGCTGTCGGTATTGTTGTGGGGAATGGACGAGGACAAGATAAGATAGCAGGAATAGGCGGCATGACAAAAGAATGAAAAAAACATGAAATTTACATGGAAAAACAAAAGAGATATAATGGTAGCATGGAAAGAGTAGGCGAGAGCTTAACCGCAGAGGCGGAAGCAGTAACCTACTCTTTTTGTTTTCATTCTTTAGCCTCCACCCAGCGCATGAAACTTAGGGCGCTGGGATACTAAAAGAAAGAGAGGGGACAGCGTGAAAGAATGGGCTAAGAGTTTTTATTTATCAGCAGCGTGGGAGAATACAAGAGCTGCTTACTTAATGTCACAAGACTTTATTTGTGAGAGATGCGGAGAGCCTGCAAAGATAGTACATCATAAGCGCTGGCTTAACCGTGACAATATCAATGACACAGACATAACGCTTAACTGGGATAACTTAGAGGCGTTATGCCAAGACTGCCACAACAAGGAGCATCATAAAAGCGCACCGAGGCTGCGTTATAGATTTGATGCAGACGGCGGTATAATCCCCCCTATGCAGAAAAGAAATTAAAGGGGACAAATACCGAGGGGGATACCCTAAAGTTACCCTACGGGCGTGCGCAGGCGTGGTGTAGGGGGTGTGGTATGGGGCAGAGGAACTGAAAGCGGGGTAAAAGAATGGCAACAAGGAAAGAAAAGACAAAAGAACAGAGGATAAAAGCAGAAAAGACCAGACTTAAAGGAATTTTTAAAGACTTAGACGAAAACAAAAAGAAGTTAGTAACGCCGCTGATAGAAAAGGCTGCTTTTATGAGTGTTGAGCTGGACGACTTGCAGGCAATGATAGAAAAAGACGGCTGGACAAGCGAATACCAGAACGGGCAGAACCAGTGGGGAACAAAGAAAAGCCCAGAGGCAGAAACTTACATAGCCTTAAGCAAGAACTATGCAGCAATCATTAAGCAGCTGACAGAATTAGTGCCAGCAGCAAAGCGGAAAGCAAGCAGACTGGCGGCACTGCGGGAAGAATAGCCCGGAGTGATACCGTATAAAAATTATATCTATGAGTACCACGCAAAGATTACAAGCGGCGAAATAATAGCGGGGAAATGGATAAAACAGATATATAAAATCATTGTGGACGCACTGGAAAAGCAGGAGTATTTTTTTAATGCGAAAGCTGCAAATAAGGCTATTAAATTCATTGAGAATTTTTGCCACCACAGCAAGGGGCGCAATGATTTATTGAAACTGGAACTATGGCAAAAGGCTATAGTTTCTGTTATTTTTGGGGTACAAGACGAGGAAAAAATACGCATTTTCCGAGAAATATTTATAGTTATCGGCAGAAAAAACGGCAAGAGTTTATTTGCGTCTGCGATAATTGCATACATGGCATTTTTAGAGCCGGAATACGGGCAGGAAATTTACTGTTTAGCACCAAAGCTAGACCAAGCAGCGCTTGTATACGACGGCTTTCATAAAATGGTACTGGCAGAGCCGGAGCTTGAAGAGCTGGCGAAGAAACGCCGCAGTGATATTTACATTGAGGAAAGCAACACGTTTGTAAAACCGATTGCTTTCAATGCCAAGAAATCAGACGGTTTTAACCCGCAGCTGGTGGTATGTGATGAAATGGCGGCATGGAGCGGGGACGCTGGACTTAAGCAGTATGAGGTTATGAAATCTGCTTTAGGCGCACGTACCCAGCCTATGATTTTGAGTATCAGTACAGCTGGATATATCAACGACAGTATTTATGACGAACTGATGAAACGCAGTACCAGCTTTTTAAAGGGCAACAGCAAAGAGCGTAGGCTTTTACCGTTCCTCTACATGATTGACGACGTGGAAAAGTGGAACGATTTGGACGAGCTGAAAAAGGCTAACCCTAACATGGGCGTTTCCGTAAAAGAAAGCTTTTTCGTTGATGAAATAGCCGTAGCAGAGGGCAGCTTAAGCAAGAAAGCAGAGTTTCTGACGAAGTATTGCAATATTAAGCAGAACAGCTCTATTGCATGGCTGGAATATACGACAGTAGACGGCGCAGGCGTTGAAAAGACCTTAGAGGACTTTAGGGACTGTTACGCCGTGGGCGGCATTGACTTAAGCCAGACAACAGACTTGACCGCAGCAAGCGTGGTAATTGAGAAAGAGGGTAAGCTATATGCGTTTACTCAATTCTTTATGCCACGGGGAAGAATTGAACACTTGCAGGCGACGGACGGCGTGCCTTATGACATATTTGTTAAAAAGGGGCTGATTACTTTAAGCGGCGAGAACTACGTAGACTATCACGACGTTTACAACTGGTTTACTATGCTGCTGGAAGTATACGGAATACGACCGCTTAAGATTGGCTACGACCGATATAGCGCACAGTACCTTATTACCGATATGGCAAATTACGGTTTCCACATGGACGACGTATACCAGGGCGAAAACCTTACGCCAGTTATCCGTGAGTTTGAGGGCATCATAAAGGACGGCAATTTTAAGATTGCCGACAACAATTTACTAAAGACACATTTTTTAAACGTAGCGCTTAAGCACAATATGGAAACAAGGAAATTCAGACCGATTAAGATAGAGCAGCGGGCGCACATTGACGGTTTCGTATCTGTTATTGATGCAATGACGGTACGGCAGAAATACTGGGAAGAGTGCGGCGAGCTGCTGAAAAACGCCGCATAGAAAGGAGAGTGAACGGTATCAAATTCTTAGATTATCTTTTTCATGGGAAAGAGCTGCGATATATTGACAGCTATTTTAAGATGCTGAACGGGTACAGCCCTACGTTTACCAGCTATAGCGGCGGTGTATACGAAATGGACTTGACGAGGACAGCAGTAAATAATTTTGCTACACATTGCAGCAAATTAAAGCCGGAGATTACGGGCAGCGCCCTTAAGCATCTGGAAAAAACATTACAGCATAAGCCTAACTATTTCATGGATACTACAAAGTTTATTAAGCGGCTTGCGACCTACGTAGCAGTAGAGCATACCGCTTTTATTGTACCTATCGAGGACAAAATAGGCAGGCTATGCGGCTGGTATCCGCTGCGTGCGGAACGCTGCGAGGTGGTAGAGGTAAAAGGACAGGTTTACTTGCGGTATCTGTTTGCAAATGGGGAGCATGGGGCTATTGAGTTTGAAAAAGTAGGTATCATAACAGACTTTGAGTACACAGACGACCTTTTCGGAGAGGATAACCGCACGCTTAAGCCGACTATGCAGCTGATACATACGCAGAATGAGGGCATTATAAATGCCGTCAAAAACTCTGCAAATATCCGCTTTCTGGCAAAGGTGGCAAATATGCTGAAACCAGAGGATATTAAGAAAGAGCGGGAACGGTTTACCGAGGACAATTTAAGCGCCGACAATGACAGCGGAATGATTATTTATGATAATAAGTTTTCGGAGCTGAAACAAGTAGAAAGCAAGCCATACACGCCAAACGCATTGCAGATGCAGAATATACAAGAAAATGTATGCACGCATTTTGGTACTAACATGGATATTTTGCAAAACAAATTCAATGAGGAAACGTGGAACGCATATTACGAGGGAAAGATAGAACCGTTTGCAATCCAGCTTTCCCTTGTTATGTCAAACATGACATTTTCAGACAGAGAGATAGCGTGCGGAAATGCTATTACTTTTTCTGCAAACCGCCTGCAATATGCCAGCAATGCAACAAAGCTGCAAGTAAGCACACAGCTTTTTGACCGTGCGCTGCTGAACCGTAACGGCGTAATGGATATATGGAATATGGCACACGTAGAGGACGGGGAAAAGTATTATATCCGAAAGGAATACACGGAAGTAAGCGAGCTGAACAACAGTAACAAAGAGCCGAAGATTATCATACAGCAAGTACCGCAGGCGGGGCAGCAGGGGACAGACGACGGAAAGGGAAAAGAACCGACAGAGGGCGAGCCGAAAGAGCCGCCAGACGACGGGAAACAGAAAGAGGGTGTAAACAATGCCGATTAAGAAAGAGCGGGAATATAGGGCGCTGGCAGCGCCATTGACTGCGCAGGCAGCAGCAAAAAGAATAGACACAGAGTATTACGTAGAGGGATATGCTACAACTTTTGACAAGCCGTATCTGCTTTATGAATTTGAGGACGGGACAAAGTTTTACGAAAGGATAGACGCACACGCACTGGACGGCGCAGACATGAGTGATGTTATTATGCAGTACGACCATGCAGGCAGAGTGTTTGCCAGACAGTCAAATAAGACGCTTATTTTAGTGCCAGACCATAAAGGGCTTTTAGTGGCGGCTGACTTAGGAAAGACAGACTTAGCCCGTGGGTTATATCAGGATATTGACGCAGGCATGATTACTAAAATGTCATGGGCGTTTACCGTGGCAGAGGAAACATACGACAGAGTAACACGTACAAGGACAATTTTAAAAATAAAAAAGGTTTATGACGTATCCGCAGTGAGCATACCAGCAAACGGGGATACTGAAATAAGCGCCCGTAATTTTGCACATAGGAGTTATGAGGCAGAACGGCAGGAGTTGCTTAACAGACGGGTAGCACTACTAAAGATTAGAGCGAATTTATAACACAAAAAAAGGAGAACAGAAACCATGAGATTAAAAGAAATTGAGGCAAGATTAGCCCAGATTAGAAACGAGCTGAACACCAGAGCGGCAGAGTTGACCGCAGAGGAAATTACAGCACTGGAAACAGAGGTAACAGACTTGCAGGAAGAGCGCACGCAGATTTTGGAGCAGGCAGAGAGAAGAAATAATCTGCTTGCCAGAATTGCGGCAGGAGAATCGATTGACGACGGACAGGGCGGCGAGGGAGCAGCACCGAGAGTACTTAGGAATTTTAGCGGTGCAGCCGGAGAGGGCGACGACGGCGACAAGTACGGCAGTATGGAATACAGAAAGGCATTTATGCGTTATGTATGCCGTGGTGCAGCTATTCCGGCAGAGTACAGAGCAGATGCAGTGAGCAGCACAACGGACGTAGGCGCAACAATTCCCACAACGGTGCTGAACCAGATTGTGCAGAAGTTAGAAAGTACGGGAATGATTTTGGCGCTTGTAACCAGAACTGCATACAAGGGCGGCGTGGCTATCCCGGTGTCTACGGTTAAGCCTACTGCAACATGGGTAGCAGAGGGAAAAAGCAGCGACAAGCAGAAATTTACCGCTACAAAAGACGGCATGATTACTTTTGCATATCATAAGCTGCGCTGCGCCGTTGCGGTAAGTCTGGAAGTTGACACAATGGCAATCAGTGCTTTTGAGGCTATGCTGATTAACAACATTGTAGAGGCTATGACAAAAGCACTTGAGCAGGCGATTATCAGCGGCGACGGAAACGGAAAACCGAAAGGAATTTTAAACGAAACACCAGCAGAGGGGCAGAAACTTACCAGCTTAAAACCTGCTTATGCGGACTTAATCGCAGCAGAGGCAGCATTACCGCAGGCATACGAAAACGGGGCAGTATGGTGTATGAGTAAAAACACTTTCATGCAGTATTACGGACTGACCGACAGCAACGGGCAGCCTATCGGCAGAGTAAACTACGGTATTGCAGGAAAGCCGGAGCGCTTTTTGCTGGGCAGACAGGTAGTGTGCTGCGATTATGTGACCACATACAGCGCCGGAGCAGCAGAGAATACAGCGTTTGCGTTCCTTTTCAACTTTAAGGACTATGTACTTAACACCAACTATGCAATGGGCGTAAAGAAGTACGAGGACAACGACACAGACGACAAAGTAACAAAGGGCATTATGCTTGTGGACGGAAAGGTAGTTGATAAAAATAGCCTTGTTACTATCTGCATGGGGAGAAGTGCGTAAGAAAGGTGGATATTTATGAAAGGGCATTTAGATGTTAAAGAGCTGGAAAAATGCAAGAAGGCAGATTTGCAGAAACTTGCGAAAGAGCTGGGCGTAAGTACAGAGGGGACAATCAAAGAACTTGCGGAACGTTGCGCAGAGGTTGAGGTAGAGATACCAGACGAAAGCGAGCTGACAGAAGAGGAAAAAGAGGCAGCGGAGCAGGCGGCGGTAGAATATGCCGAGGAAAACAAGCGGGAAGAGCCGGAAAAGGACGACGAACCGCAGGCAGCCGGAACGGTTACGGTAGAGGTAACAGCTATGTACTTAGACAAGGTACTAAACGAAGTGAAAGAGCCGGGAGAAGTTTTTACCGTAAGCCGTGAACGTGCAACAATTCTGGAAAGAGCAAAGGTTGCAAAAATCAAAGAGTAAGCATCTGGGCTATGGAAACGTAGCCCAGATTTATTTTAGAAAGCGGGGCGCAGGATATGGCAGCAAATGCCACAACATTAACAGAGAAGATGCGGGCGGCGCTGCGTATCAGCAGCACAAGTGAAAAAATTACAGAAGAAATTAACGACTGTATAGCCGCCTGCAAAGCAGACCTTGCAAACGACGGAGTAAATAGGATTGATGAAAAAGACGGGCTGATAATCAGAGCCGTTACGCTGTACTGTAAGGCTGAATTTGGCTATAACAACAATGCGGAAAAATTCAGAAATTCATACGATACATTGAAAATGCGGCTTTCTATGTCGCAGGAATACAACACGCCGATAGTGTCCGAAACGGACACCGTGGGCGGGGAAAGCGGGGGATAAAATGGCAGAATGGGTGGACGAATTAACGCTTGTAAAACTGACAGAGCCAGATAAAAGGGTAAACAGTAACGGCTTTGCAGAGCAGGGCGAAGAAAGTAGGCGTACTGTTTTTTGTAACATGAAATCAGTAGGCTATAACGAGTATTTCAAGAGCCAGCAGACGGGGAAAGTGGTAGAGCGTAAATGTGATGTTCATAAGGCAGATTATGAGGGCGAGGACACTGTAGAACTGGGTGGGAAAGCCTATTTTGTGCTTAAGACGTATGACATTGACGACGACACGGTAGAGCTTACGCTAACGGACTTGCGATATAAGGAAAAGGGGCTTGAGTGTGGGAGAATTTAATACCGTGGGCTTAGAGGCTGTCATAGAGGCGTTTGGAAATAGGGAGCAGGCAACGGTAGAGGCAGTGCCTAAAATGTTAAAGGCTGGTGCTGCGGTGCTGATAGAGGCACAGCAGACAGAGGCAAAGGCTATGGGGATTGAGGAAACCGCAGGCTTTATACAGTCAATCAAAGCAACTGCTGTTAAAGGTGGAAGTACAGAGAAATACGTAGAGGTATACCCGCATGGCAGGGCAAAGCACGGAAACGACCGAAAAGGGGACAAAAGCAATGTGCGTTATGCAACTATCGGCTTTGTAGCGGAATATGGGACGAGCAGCCAGCAGGCACGCCCCTATATGACTGTAGCAAATGAGAAAGCACAGGAGAAAGTAGTAGAGGCACAGCTGGAAATATGGGAGCGTGAAACAAATGGATAGTTTACAGAGCATTTTAGAAAGTGCAGGACTGCCAGCGGAAAGAGGCGTATTTACTGGGAAGAAAAAGCCGACGGCTTACTACACATTTCTGCGGCTGTTGAAAGGAGCAGCGGCGAGCGCTGACGATAAAGAAGTAGCAGGCAGAGAATTGTATAGGGTTACGCTTTTCCATAAGGGAGATTTTGAGGCGCAGCTAAACAAAACTCTGGAAGTATTGACGGCAGCAGGCGCTTACATAAATAGCGTAGATGCGGAAACCAAAGAAAGTGATACTGGGTACTGGGTAGTACCTATAACAATCGAATTGTTAAAGGAGTGACAAAATAATGACATTAGGATTAAAAGACCTTTACTATGCCGTCTGCACAGAGGCAGAGGGCGCAGAAACTTACGGAGCGCCTAAGGAAATGGCAGAGGCAATGGAAGCAGATTTATCTGTAAAAACAGAAACGGCAGACTTGTACGCTGACGACGCATTAAGCGAGAGCGTAAAAGAATTTATAAACGGAACATTAAAACTGGGGATTAAAGACCTTACGCCGGAAACACTGGCAGAGGTACTGGGGCAGCTGGTAGACGAAAACAAGGTAGTGTGGGCTGGTGGAGATGACGAACCGCCGTTTCTGGCTATTGGTTTTAGAGCTGCCAAAACTGGCGGCAGATACAGATATATCTGGTTATTGAAATGCAAATTTGAAGTACCGGGAGAGAAGTACAAGACAAAAGGGGAAAAAATCGAATTTCAGACACCGGAAATTACAGCAACTTTCTACAAGCGAAAGAAAGATGCAAAATGGAAAGCTGATTTTGTGGGAACAGAAAAAGATAAACCAGCAACAACATGGTTTACGACAGTACCAGAACCAGCGCCCAAAATGACAGAAGTATAAAAAGAGAATATGAGGAAAGGAGAAAGGCGTAGCGCAGGCTGCGCCTTAATTTTATGCCATGAGCGCAATGAATGACGGCGGTTATACCGTGGAACTGAAAGGGAAAAAGTACAGATTACTTTTTACACTTAATGCACTGGAAGAATTGCAGGACAAGTGCGGGGGATATGACAAGCTGCCAGAGGTATTTAACCAGAATAACAAGGACTGGATAAAGGATACCAAATGGTTGCTTACTATGCTGATTAACGAGGGACTGTTAGAAGAGGACGAAAACGCAGAGCTTTTAAGCGAGGACAAGGTAGGCAGGCTGATACATTTAGGGAATATCCGGGAAGTACAGAACGCTATTTTTGCATCTTTTGCAGCAGGAACAGCCGGGGACGGAAACGGGGACGAAGAGGAAAGCGGAGAAAGTGAAACGGGGGAAGTGGCAGCCGTGCAGGAAAATTAGATACTGCACGGCTTTTGTATATCGCAATCGGACTACTGGGGTACAGAGAGCGTGAGGCGTGGAGAAAAACGCCGTATCAGATTGTGACACTGTTTAAGTACCACAAGGAATATAACCCGCACATTTTCCGACAAGAGCGGGTAGCAGAACCGACAGCCGCAGAAGAAATGGACGATATAGACAAGGCTTTAGGGGGACTGTAATTTATGGCTGATAAGACACAGAACATTAAAACACGCCTAAGTTTTGACGGCGAGGCAGAGTATAAAGCAGCCTGCAAGGAAATTAACAGCACCCTTAAAGTGCTTAATTCGGAAATGAAACTTGTAACGGCTGAATATAAGGACAACGCAAACAGCGTAGAGGCTCTGAAAGCAAAGCAGGAAGTATTACAAAGGGTTTATTCAGAGCAGGCAAAAAAAGTAAAAGAAACCGAGGCGGCATTAGAGAAATGCCGGAAAACAACGGGACAAAACAGCGAGGAAAGCAAAAAGCTGGAGGCACAGTTAAATTACCAAAAAACAGCACTTGTAAAAACGGAGCAGGAGCTTAACAAGACAGCTGCGGATATGGAAAAAGCCGGAAGAGCCGCAGACGATATGGGTAAGGAAATTGAGGAAAGCGGACAGCAGGCAGAAAGCGCAGGCGGCAGATTTTCTGGTTTGGGCGGTATTTTAGGCGGGCTGGGCGGTGCAATGGCAAAAGGCGTAACCGTCATAGGTACGGCAGCCGCAGCAATCGGCACGGCAGTAGTAGCAGGACTTGCATATACGGTAAGCCAAGCGGACGAGGCGAAAGGGGCGTTAAATGATTTTTGCGCATCTACGGGAACGGCGACAGAAGAGGCAGACCAGTATAAGCAGGTTATGGAGAATATCTATAACGGCAATTATGGCGAGGGCTTTGAAGATATAGCAGCGTCTATGGCAACAGTCAAGCAGCAGGCGGGCGATTTGGGAGTGGACGAGCTGGAAAAAATGACGACCAACGCATTAACCCTGCGTGATACGTTTGAAATGGACGTAGCGGAAAGTACAAGGGCTGCAACGCAGCTTATGCAGCAGTTTGGAATATCCGGCGACGAGGCATATAACCTGATTGCGCAGGGAGCGCAGCAGGGGCTTAACCAGAATGGGGATTTGCTGGACGTTATCAACGAATACAGTAACCAGTATGCGCAGGCAGGGCTAAGCGCCGAGGATATGTTTAACTCTATCCAGAATGGGGCAAATGAGGGCGTGTGGAGCATTGACAAAATGGGCGACGCTTTCAAAGAGTTTAGCATACGAATGAATGACGGAACGGCAAACGAATACCTTACCAGTCTGGGGCTGAACGCAGACGAAATGGTGGGGAAATTCCAAGCCGGGGGCGACAGTGCAAAAGAGGCAATGAACCAGATAAGCGAGGCGCTAAAGAATTGCGACGACGAAAGCCTACAGTATACCGCAGGCGTAGGGCTTATGGGTACTATGTGGGAAGATATGGGAGCAGATGCCTGCACTTCCCTTATGGACGTTGAGGGACAGATAAGCAAGACCACGGACACAATGGGGCAGATTAACGCCGTTAAGTATGACACATTCGGCGAGGCTATGAAAGGCGCAGGCAGGATATTGCAGACCAGCTTTATTATGCCTATCGGAGAGCAGGCGTTGCCGATTTTCAGCCAGTTTGCAAATGAATTGCAGCAGGGCGCAGCCGCAGCGGGCGGAGATATGGGAAAAATGGCGCAGAGTTTCGGGGACGCTCTGGCAAATATGGTAAGCGGGCTTTCTGATATGCTGCCGCAAATTACCACATTTGCCGTGGAGCTTGTAACCGGGCTTGCTGACGGAATTGTAAATAGTGCGCCTACAATCGTACAGTCTGGCGTAGATATGATAACGTCTTTCGTGGACGGCATTATAACGGCTATTCCTACTCTGACAGAGAGCGCCGTAGAAATCGTAACAACGCTGATTGACGGTATTGTAGAACTGATACCAGATATAGCAGAGGGAGCGGTACAGATTATTGCAGGACTGGCAGAGGGGCTGGGGCAGGCGTTGCCGGAGCTGATACCAAGTGTGATAGATGCAGTGCTTACAATCGTGGAAACTCTGGTAAACAATGTGCCTATGCTGATTGATGCAGCGATACAGCTTGTAACTGGGCTTGCAGACGGTATTATAGCAGCGCTGCCCGTGATTATCGAACGATTGCCGCAGATTATAACGGCTATCATAAATGCGCTGGTTGAGGGTATCCCGCTCATTCTGGAAAATGCCGCAGAGATTGTGGTAGCGCTGGTAGACGGAATTATTAACGCAATCCCGCTTTTGATTGAAGCAATGCCACAGATTATCGTAGCTGTTGTAACGGGACTGATTGAGGGACTGCCGAAAATTGCAGATGCAGCAGCAAAGTTAGTAAGTACCATTATAGGAAAATTGGTAGAGTTGCCGGGACAGATTGCGGGAGCAATAGCGGACGGCATAAACAAAATAGCCGAGTGGGGCGCACGTATGCAGGCAAAAGGCGGCAACGTGATTACAGAATTTGTAACAAAGGTTATTACCATTGTTAAGGAGCTACCGCAGAAAATCTGGAATAGCATTATAGGAGCAGTTACAAAAGTAGCCACATGGGGCGCAAACATGGTAAGCAAAGCCAAAGAGGTAATGAATACCATGCTTACGGGAATTGTGACAATAGTAACCCAGACACCAGAAAAAATATGGAACTGCATTATAGGAGCAGTTACAAAAGTAGCCACATGGGGCGCAAACATGGTAAGCAA
>CAJKMA010000012.1 GCA_905200905.1 uncultured Bacillota bacterium | reverse complement strand
CACAGCCACAATGGTCTTTCTCACACAGATCATGAATGCTTTTTTCATGGTGTTCTCCATGATGATGGTGATGGCCATGTTCCTCCAAATGAGTATGTTCATGATGATGCTCTCTATGTTTTCGGATATTAAAATCCGGTCTTTTTGCCTTTATTCTTTTCCATACAAAGTCAATAAAAAATCCGGTAACAGCCCCTATGATGACTTTCAGAGCTAATATTTTCCAGATTACTGCTGCCGGTACAGATTCAGAAAGAAAAATAGGAAGCATTTCATCTGAGGTAGAGAGGAAAATAGCCAACAGCGTTCCCACTGAAATCACACCTCCTGCATAAAAGCCTGAGGCCGCCGCGGAAAATCCACATTGAGGTACCATTCCCACAACGCTTCCAATAAGAGGCCCAAAACGTCCTGCTTTTTTTACCATTTGTTTGGAAGTTTCTTTGGTTCTGTGTTCCAAATATTCCATAGCAAGATACGTTATGAATAAAAACGGAACTAATTTTACAGTATCTAACAGTGCGTCCATGCACAAATCAATTAGCATATGAATCTCCTTTTCAAACTACATTACTTTATACTCTCATAAATACCACTGGAAAGATTTACTATAACCTTTCTGGCTCCTGCTGCATCTTTTAAATTCTCTGACATAATACAAAGAACATATGGATTCTCTCCTGCAAATACAATGGCTGCATCATTTTCCACATTGGACAATTCTCCGGTTTTATTCGCTGTTTCAATGCCAGAAGGCACTCCTGCTGGAATTTTCCCTGTCCTCTCCTGCTGTTTCAAAAGAGCAAGCATTTCTTCTGCATGAGGAAGCCTCTTGTTATAAACACGTTCTAAAAATAATCCACAATCCTTTACAGATGTATAATTATCACTCTCTGCATTAGACTCTAACAGCATTCTTCCCATGGAAGACTCCTCATATCCTTGGTTCTTACAATAAGCATTGACAACTTCTCGTCCTGCCTTTGCATCTTGATTGCCAAGAAGTTTTGTCAACGTGTTTGCTGCCTCATTATCACTGACTGTAATCATAGAATGTAGCAGTCCATCTATTTTCTCTTTTCCCGCAGCAGTTGTAAGTTTCTCATAATTTTCATAAACAGCCCCCATAATATAGAGTTTTATAAGACTGGCTGCCTGCATTTTACCCTGTCCACTGCTTTTCTCTATGCCACTTCCCAGGTCCTTTACATAAACAGCCCAGCGTTCTCCCTTTTCCATCCTAGATACCGTCTGATTTGAAATTACCTCCTGAATACTGTCAGGCCCTTCTATATCCTGTTCCTCTTTTGCCAGATTCGTCTCCTGCTGCTTCGCATCTTCTTGTTTTAACTGTTCTTCCATCTCTTTTTGCTGGATTTCTAATTCTTGTACCTGAAATGCCAGTTTTCCCTTTTCTTCTTCCAGTGCATTCTTCTGTTTCGTTTCTTTTTCAATACACTGCAAAAAATAAATATTCCCTGCCAGAAAAAACAACACAAGCCCTGCCAAAACACCTGTTACAATAATCCTTGCTCTCTTTTTTCTTTTTTTCATGTTCCCTACCTGCTAATTTCCAGCTGCAAAATAATGATCAATGCCATTTGCAATTCCTTGTACCATACGCTCTTGGTATTCTGCATTCTGCATATTTTTGTCATCTGTTTCATTGGTCATAAATCCCATTTCCAAGATGATAACTGGCACAGAACTCCAATTAATTCCTGTCATGTTATCAAAAATCTGCACCCCATTATTCTTCATTCCGCAGGAATCACAATAAGCCTGAATCACTGCTTCCCCAAGAGCATAACTTTTCTCATGAAGATGCGCTACAAAAGGATTATCTTTTGAGGGCACCATGCTCATTGCCCCATGTACACTGGCATCTTCGCTTCCATTTCCGTGAATCCTCACATAAATATCTGCTCCCCACTGGGTTGCCAGCTCTGCCCGTTCCTTATTGCTAATAGCAGTTTCATGATCCTGCCTGGTAAGCATAACCTGGTAGCCTCTTTTTTCTAATTCTGTTTGAAGCTGTCTGGAAATCTCCATATTCAATTCATACTCTGGCACTCCTGTAAATCTTCCCTGAGTACCTCCTGTCGCTTTTACCTTCATTTCCGTTGAACCAGGTCCCAAAGGTTCCTTGTCACTCATATTTACATTGGGACTTTGATGCCCAGGATCAATGGCTATTTTTCTCCCCATTTCTTTGATTACTGGCTCTACTTCTGTTTTCTGCTTCTCCTCTTCTGCTTTTATATTCTGCAATTTGTCCTCTGCTTTCTTTTTTTCCTCTTGCAATGTGTTTACCTCATCTTTTAGTTTATCAATTTCCTGCTGTAATTCCCCTGATTCTTCCTTTACTTCTTTTATTTTTTTCATCTGGAACACACCATGAACCATCGTACAAGATAAAATCACTGTCAAAATCCCTATTATTATTATGTGTTTTTTCTTCATTTTTCCACCTTAATAAAATGGAAAAGGAGTTGTCACATAAAATCCCAGGAATGTGTCAACCCCTCCCCTTTTCTCTATTTAATTCTGCTTTGCACCACACTTCGTACAAAAATTAGCATCTCTTGGAATCCTTGTCCCACAGTTAATACAAAACTTTGTTTCAGGCATCTGTGGGTCATATGGTGTAGTATCTGGCTGTTCTACCTTTGTTCCACAACCCACACAAAAAATCATATCACTCTCCAGTGTGGTTCCACATACAGGACACTTCTTGATATTCTCAAGTTCTACAATTGCTTCCTTCATTTCATCAATTTTACAATAACTACTCCGAATCAATGCTACCAACTCTTCCAAGTCTGCCTCTGGTTCATTTCCTTTTAATTCATAATATAATTTTCCCAGATTCTGATAGTATTTTTCAATTCTATTTTCTTCTTCTGAAATGCTTCTCTTCAAGTTACTAATATCATCCATTTCTTTTGTATTCTGAAGCCTCGTCTGACTATTAGCTGAAATCTTTTTGCTAAAATCTCCTAAAAATGCCATTTTTATTTACTCCTTAATAATTTAATAGTAAAATACTGTTCCTCCAAAAATAGCGGTTACATCTTCATCTATTTCCAACAGTTTATCCTTACCTCTATAATACTTCAAATCGCCCTCTTTACTATCCAGACTATAGTTTACTAATACTGCAATATTTTTTTCGTCGAAGACATGATAAGCATATACATCATCTGCAATTTTTTTGTCTTTTTTTCCATTATACAATTTTAATGTAGCCCTGCCTTTATTACTGTCGTAATCTACTGCATAAGCAACTCCATCTTTTACGTTCTCCAGGCTTCCCACAAATACATCAGAATCTACATGTTCTCCATTGCAGTATAACTCACCTGCTGATTCATTTACATCTGTTAGATAGTAAATCTTTCCTTTTGTAAGCATCTGTATAGAATCTACGTTCTCTGCAACAATCTTACATGATCCATCAGAACTTTCTCCTATCTGAAAAGACATTAAAGTATACGTCCTGGTCACTTCTTCCTCAGAAGTTTCTGCTTTTAAACCATATCCAATCTTTTTCTCTGGTTCTAAAGCCACTGCATACTCTAAGTTCTCTGACAATGTAATCACTTTCTTTTCTGTATAAATACAGGATTCCTTCACATTATTCAAGTTTTCGTAATACAAATCAGCTAAATCAGAAAAGGATTCTATCTCCGACATTTTAATTTGAGGTACTTCTTCCATTCGATAACGGTTAAATGCAAATACTCCATTCTTTTTTCCTTCTGTCCCATAATCATACACTTGTTCTGCATAGAATTTTTCTACCAGTTCTTCCTTGCCATTCCGGAAACAATATAGTTCTTTCATGTAAGATCCCAACTCTAACTCCTTAAGTTCTTCTCTTATCTTATCTCTGTTCTCTTTTGCCTCATATTGTTCCCAAGCCTGATCGTATGCGTCCTGGTCAAAAGCTTCTACTCTCTCATATCTGCCGGTATATTCATTTTTCTCGGCACGCTGCACAATATACTGATCATAGTATGGTTCTTTGATATTTACATCTGACTCTAAACAGTCATCTTCTACAATATCAACTCCTGTAAGTGCCCTATCAGGGACCTTAATATAGCAAATACTGCCTGTCTGCTCTGAATTAGAGACAATGCCTGAAACATGAGAGGCGATTTTCTTTTTATCATCAAAATTTCTGATGACATATAGTGTATCCTCTTCTACCACTGCAATCTGCTTTAGGTTCTCGCTAATATCGTAAAAATTGATATTCGTTGCTAATGCTTTTTTCTCTTTTTTCAGCGCTAAATCCTGCTGATAGATAGCATATGAACCATCTTCAGCTTCAATCCATACAATATTTTTCTCATCTTTGTCAATGTGATAATCCTCTACATGAGAGGCTATTTTTTCTTTATTCCCCTTTTTATCATTGATATACAATGTATTGTTTCCGGATTTTATGTAAAGCACTTTATTCTGTTCTAGTACATGATACTGCCAGACAGAATTATCCAGCTTAATAGGTTCATCTTCTTTTCCCACCTTCTGCATATTCAGACAATACTCTGGATAAACGGTATTCTTCTCATGGGTTACTTCTGTGGGGTAAAAAATATACTTCCCATCCTTGGAATATTCCACCTTGACATATGCATCTGGGTTATTATCCTCTTCTCCATAATCCCCGCTGTATTCTACCGTTTCTTTCTTATGGTGCTCTAAATCAGCCTGATTTACACTGCTGTTCTTCAAATAAGCTACATATTTATGATTTCCACTTAGAAAAACTCCTGCTGCACTTACTACACCAACTGCTAAAATAACTGCAGCTGCCCCTATGACCAGTTTTTTAGATAATTTCGGCTGCTTTGCCCCACAATGGGGGCAAAATTTAGCATTTTCAGAAATCTCGCATCCGCAACTTACACATTTCATCTTTTCTTCTCCCTGTTTTTTTAATTCACATCTAATTTATAGCCCCCACTTTCCATAGAAAACTCCCGTTTACTTAACAATTCTGCATTCTTCTTTTCATAATCATTCAATACGGACTGCTGAAAATCAGAAGGTTCTATGATTCCTCTATACCAGGATTTACTATTAAAATAATTCTGCAGCTCCTGAGATTTGAATTTTCTTCCATGTCTGGCATAGATTTCATTTTTTGCATAATTAATCTCTCTAATAGACAGGTTCTGGATGTCACTTTCTGTAAGATAGCGGCTATTGCTATCAGGAATAATATATTCTCCCCCTATCACTCCGCTTTGGATATCCATAATAAGATTTTCTACTGCCTGGTAATCATCTACGAATGCCTTTGCCTCTTCCAACATATTCACAGCTTCCTTCTGATTCCCTGCTTCTGCCAGTTTTCTACTTTCCGCATCCAGATATAAGATATATTCTGGTTCATAGTTGTCCTGTAAGTTATTTAAAGTTTCATCCTCTCCATCCCATGCACTCTCCATGCTCTGCAAAGTCTCCATGATTTTTTTATAATCAGAAGCAGCCGCCAGGTGACGCATCTGTTCTTTCAGATCCGCTTCCAGTTTCTCCTGAAATTCCAGAATCTTCTCTGCTTCTTCTCCTTCCAGAGCTTCTTCATCTATTTTTTTCAAAGCCTCTTTTGCCTGAATATAGTCAAAATTTCCTGCCTCATATTGTTTGATTACTTCATTTAAACCTGTTGATTTCTCTTGTTCTGCTTCCTCCTCTTGTGGTTCTTGCACTGCAGACGCATCTTCCTTTGGTTCATCCTCATTTACACCAGAGGAAACCTCTGGTTCATATGGAAAAAATACCATCGTTCCAACAACACCTGCCATTCCCAGAACACTCACGAAAATCGCCACAATAGAAGCCATCCGGATTGTCCTATCCCACACTGCAAAAATCCCTAGTAACAAGCCCACAATACCCAAAATCAAAGGCAGTATGTACATGAAATAAGAATAAATCCCATCAGCGCCAAAAAATTCTGTTGCTGCATCTGCTAATACAAATCTTAGCAACAAAAATAACAAAAGCATCCAGATACTGCATCCAAAGGATGCAATCAATAAACCCTTTCCATTATTTTTTGGCGGGCGTTTTTCTAAAACCGGAGACTTTCTCTCAGGACTGCTCTGTGGCTGCATTTTAACTGGCTGTGTATTTTGCTCTTTTCTGCATGAACAGGTTTCCCCGTCCGGTATGGGTTTTCCACAATACCTACAATACATCTTTTTCTCCTCCTCTTTGTGTCAATATCCTTATTTTACTCCATGCGTTCTTTGGTGACAAGTGATTTCCCAGGAAAGAGAAAACCTCTCTAACCGGCACTCTTTGCCTGATAAGAGAGGCTTCTATTCTTTACATTCCAAGGGAAAAATCTCCAGCTCCTTTTTCCTTTACATTCACAGAAATCTGACAGTCCGCAGCATGTTCTGCATTAATTTCCAAGGCATAATCAATGAGAAGCTCTAAGCTATTTTCCTGCTCTTTCACATCAATTTTTGTGGCTGCAATTCCCATCTGAAGGTTTCCAAAAGGTGTTGCATAATATGTAAGATTCTTCTTATTCTCTTCAAAAATCATCTGCACATTCGTGAGCCCCTTTTTCTTAACCTCCACGCTATTTCCTGAAATTTTAATACTATTTTTTGTAGGCTCTGTAAAACCTTCCACTCTTTCCTCAAAAAATATATAATGATGGCCATTTTTAAAATAATAGTCGCCCTTTGCCACCAGTTCTACTTCCTCTGCATCCTGCGCTTCTTCCATGCTCTGTAGCCCTTTAATAGTAACTAACACATCTTTTGTCATACTAATACTCCTCTATATGAATCTGTTTTGTCATCTTTACATCATAAGGCAGAATAGAATTAGCAAATTCCTGGAAATGTTCTTCTTCATCACTAACAAAAAAGCGATAGGGAAATTCCTCTTCTTTTTCTCCTTCATGTTCCAGATGTTCTCGTTTTAAAAGCCTCTCCAATTCTTTCGCGGTCTCATAGGCAGGATTTACCAAAGTAACCTGCTCTCCCACCAGTGTTTTCAACATGGAGCGTAACAATGGATAATGCGTACATCCTAAAATCAAGGTATCAATACCCTGACAAAGCAAAGGCTCCAGATATCGCTTTGCAACCTCTATAGTAACCGGATCTTTCAGCCATCCCTCTTCTACCAACGGCACAAACAATGGACAAGGCTGACCTATCACCTGAATCTCGGGGTCTTCTTTCTGTATAATGGTTTTGTATAAATGAGATTTCACGGTTGCTCTAGTACCAATCAATCCTATTTTTTTATTTCTTGTAGTAAGGGCTGCTACTTTTGCTCCTGGTTTTACCACACCGATGATGGGAATATCAATTTCCTTCTGGATGGTTTCAAGAGCCAGTGCACTGGCTGTATTACACGCAACTACAATCGCTTTTACTTCTTGGGTTTGCAAAAAACGGACAATCTGTCTGGAATAGCGGATAACCGTTTCTTTTGATTTACTTCCATAAGGTACTCTTGCTGTATCCCCAAAATATACAATTCGTTCATGAGGAAGATTACGCATAATCTCTCTAGCTACGGTAAGTCCTCCTACTCCTGAGTCAAAAACACCAATTGGTGCATCTTTTCTCTGATTCATTTTCTAACCTCTTATTTATCGTTTGTGTTTCATTGTACCCTTATCTTGTGCAGAATGCAAGTTCAAAACCAGAATTTAAAACCATCGGAAGCCAAATCTCATCTTTTTCTTCTCCTCCTTATCCCCCAGAATTTCTTGAAATTCTTCTGTTGTGAGGACTTCTTTTAAATCTTCTTTTTTCTCTTCCTCTACAATTCCATACGTATCATCCAAAAAGCAAAGACTTGGATATAATACGCACCACCAATTCTTTCCTTTTGCTTTTCCGATTTTCACATTCAATGCTTCATACTCTCCAGCCGGAAAGGTACAGTCTCCATAAGTTTTCTCTGGAAAGTAGGTTTTCTCTACTACCGCTTTGACAGAATAATCAAAACCCTGTTCCTGAATCAGTTTTTCTGCCTCTTGCTCAATTTCTGTCAAATGTGTTAAAACACCTTCCTTCGTCGCATCCAGGCCAGCATTCTCTCCCAGAATTTCTTTTAGATACTCTACAATTCTGGTTTTTACTTTTAATTTTAGCTCCTGATCTTTCTCTGTATCACTGTTGGCAATCACATGAAGGCGAAAAACCTCTCTTGCAATCCCCTGTTGGATTTCCCTGTCCAGACGTGCCTTAATTTCTCTATTTTCTCTTTTTAGACGTACTGTATTAAGTCCGGTGAAAAAAAGTGTACCAGCCAGTCCTATTAAAACTGCTGCCAGAAGAATTTTTTTATTTTGTAGTCTCTTCAATATTTCTTTCATTTATGTACCTCCTGATACTTTCTATCAGGAGTATGAACCAATCTGAGGTTTTTTATTCACCACCCTTACCTGGGGCAGGCTGGGCATCTCTTCCTCTCTATGCCATGCATTGTACAAATCTTGAAGGCTTACTGCATCCTTTGGCTTTCCTTCCAGATTATTTTGCAGAATTCCTGTAAGATAATCACCTACAGATTCCTCTCCTTGTCCATCAAGGCTCATTAGTTCCTGTGGATTTGAGCTTACAAACACATACAAATTCCCTGCTACAGAAGGCTGTTCTTCCAGATAAGCCAGCAAGCCTTCTAAAGCTTCTTCATTGTACAGAATCTCTCTACCTAAAATTAATGTTTTTAGATGTCCCATATCTAAATAATTCTTCTGATTCTGATTAAAATGCTTTTCTGCCTCTTGAGGCGTCTTGCCTTCATACACAATAGCCTGGGGCTGATTCCCTTCCGTTTTGCTTTTTCCTTGTCCTGTCATAGCAGATAATCCAGGGATTCCATAAATCAACTGATATTTCCCACCCGCATAATTTGCACTAATGGACAATGGAAAAATACGATTCTCCAGAGAAACTCCACATCCCGTAAGAAAGAGTACCAAAAGCAAACCGATTGTCCCTGCTTTTACACAAGCTCTCTTCTTTTTTCTTCCTTTGATATCCGCCAGAATAAGAACAAGAAGAAACACAGGACCATAAAAACGTGTAGTAATAGAAAAAAACCAGGAAGTCGGGGCTTCCAGTTTTTCCCACAAAATAGCCGATATCACCATTCCTGCTGCTGCAAATAAGAACGTTTTTTCCATCTTAATCCGCACCAAAAGTTCATGTTGATAAAAGAAAACACTTCCAAGACCAAATAGCAGACTGAATACCACTGCTGCCACAAAAAACACATCTACCCTCTGCAAAAAATTTCCTGGTATTTGAATTCCTGCCATAAAATCTATCATAGGATATCTCTTATGTTCATATCCACCAAGACCAAAACTTCCCTGCAAAAGCAACAGGGAAAATACAAGCATACCAGCAATGACTGCAATGCTGTTTCCCATAATGTGTCTTGCTTCCCCTGGTTTTTTCACATTCCCAAGGGTCACAGGAAGAAAAACAAAAGGTAAGAAAAGACACACAACTTCCCAAGTTCCCCTAAGCCAGCCTTCCAAACTCAAACTTCCCATTTCCAGCAAATATTCTGGTTTCATTCTCAAAATTCCCAGAAAAAACAAACTTCCCAGAAGAATAACCAAAAAAGGAAAGCACACCTCTGCCATTCTTGCCCTTCGTTCTAAACCCTGATGACTTCCTAAATAAGCAGCCAGTCCGGTCAAAAGGAAAATCATCCACGAATGACTTCCCTCTATCAAAAAGCGTTTCGTAACACGTACTATCACAAGCAGCAAAAAGATTCCCATGAGCCAAACCCATGATACATATAGAAAAAATAGACATTTCCCTAAAAACTTTCCCAGATATTTTTCCGGATATTGAAAAACGGTCTTTATCCGTACAAAATAAGTGCAAAGCAGTAAGTAAATTACCGTTCCTGTAAGAAGTGCCAGAATTCCCTGCCGGCCATATAATTGTGGCATCACAGGAATAACCAAAATATAAACTCCTACTAAACCTGTAAAAATCTGCCTGAATAACTGTCTGTGGGAAATCTGTGCATTATCCGCATACATTAGCAGTTGCCCCCTTTCTTCTCCTCTCCATGACTTTCTTTTGTCCGAAGTTTTACTTTCTGATTCTCACTTGCATAAATGGGTCTCCTGGTAAGAAACCGCATGGGAAACCGGATAATACTATCTCTTTCCCCACAATACCCTGCATGGTTTTTAGCTACAAAAGGAGAAAGATATGGAATTCCAAAGCTTTTAAGCCCTGCCAGATGACTTACAGTCAGATACAGTCCAAGTAAAATACCAAATACTCCCAGTGTTCCTCCCAAAATGATAAATCCAAATTTCAGTAGCCGAAAAGGGGCAGAAAATCCTTCACTGGGAATAGCCAGGGAGCAAAGAGCTGTCACAGCTACTACTACCACCACGATTGGACTGACTAGATTCGCTTCTACTGCTGCCTGACCTACAATCAATCCTCCCACAATTCCAATGGTACCTCCCAAAGGCCCCGGCATCCTGATACCTGCTTCACGAATGGTTTCAAAGGCAATCTCCATAAACAAAATTTCCAACATTCCAGGAAAAGGAACTCCTTGCCTGGCCTCAGAAAAGGACAAAATCAGATTTGTAGGTAAAACCTGTGTGTGAAAATTGGTCACTGCCAGGTATGTCCCAGAAAAAAGCAAGGTTATCAGAACTGCACAATAACGAATGATTCTCTGCAAAGATACAATTTCAAATCGATTATAGGAATCTTCACTAACTTGAAGAAAATCATTAAACACTGCTGGCAATAAAATTCCCATAGGTGAATGATCACATAATAGTACAATTCTGCCATTTAAAATTTCTGCCGCACATTTATCCGGACGCTCTGTGGTTTGAAATTGAGGAAATGGTGACAGCCAGCTACTCTCTGTAAGCTGTTCTATCACTCCGGAATCCAGAACCCCATCTATGACAAAGGAATCCAGTCTTTTTTCCAAATCCTCCAAAAGTTCTGGATGCACTAAGTCTTCCATATATAAAATTTGTACCAAAGTCTGACTCCTCTTTCCAATAGTTTTCTGTTTTACCTTTAATCTAGTATCTCTTATCCGTTTCCGTACCAAAGCAGAATTTGTCTTCACAGCATCCGTAAACCCTTCTTTTGAGCCTCGCAGCACTTTTTCCCTGGTAGCCTCTGAAACACTTAGATTCGGATAACCTTTGCTGGATACCTTAATGGCTCTGGCATATCCATCCAAAAAAAATAATGCATTACCTGCCAGCATAGAGGCAAAAGCCTGATCCATGGAATCCATAGGCTGCACATCTGAAATTCCCATTCCATTCTCCCGCACAAATTCCAAAATTTCCTCTGCCGGCATTTCCCACATATGATTTACTAATTTACCGATTACTGAGTCTTCAAGAACCATATTACTTACTGCAACCTCTATATAAACCACCAGACATCGGATTTTCTTCTCTTCTCCTAAAATCATAGGTCGGATAATAAAATCATCACAATTTTCCAGACGTTTCCTGATATATGCTTCATTCTCCTCTATATGAGGTGAAATATCACTATTCATTTTATTTTCTCTCCTTTTCGCCAATAGACTAGAAAAAAAGAGAGGCATTACCTCTCTTTGCCTCTCTTTTAGTATTTCTTATAATTCTTATTCTATTCTTGATTTAAACTGCGAATAATGGCTTTTTGCTGATTGTCAATGTGTATACTGACATATTTTTCAGCCTGCTGCTGATTTCGTTCTCGCAAAGCCTGACAGATGGCCTTATGCTCCTCTGCCAGAGTTCTCCTCACAGCAATATCCTTTAAATATTCCATACGGTAACGGTACATCTGTTCTCGCAAATTATTCAAAAGCTGCACCAATCTTTGATTATTGGTAGCATGGTAAATGGTATCATGAAACTTTACATCCATTTCTGCCAGCTCTGTAAGGTTGCCTGATTCAATCAGTCTTTGAAAGTCTCGTTCGATAATTTCCAGTTTCTCCAGTTCTTCTCCTGTGATTCGTTTGCATGCAAGGGAAATGGCCAAAACTTCCATTCCTTTTCTTACTTCCAAAACATCATTTAAATCCCGTTCTGTAATGGATGCCACCTTTGCCCCTTTTCTTGGCGCCATAACTACCAATCCTTCTAATTCTAACTTGCGGATTGCTTCCCTGATTGGTGTACGGCTCACTCCCAGCTTATCTGCCAGGGCTATTTCCATAAGACGCTCTCCTGGTTTTAGTTCTCCCTTTAAAATAGCTCTTCGTAACGTATTAAAAACGACATCACGCAAGGGCAGATATTCATCCATTTCCATCTCCAGATTCATTATTATTTCCTCCTTCCTCCATTATTAAATACAGTAGTAAGGAATACCGTTCTCGCCAAACGGCTTTCTCTAAGGGCCTCACAGGCATGTTCAGCCAATACTTTGTCATCAAACAACCCGAAAACCGTAGGTCCGCTTCCACTCATCATAGCATTTAAAGCTCCATGCTCTTTCATATGGTTCTTAATTTCCTCAATAATCGGATATTGCGGAATAGTAACAGTCTCTAATACATTTTCCATCAAATCTGCCATTTTACACAGATTATGCCACTGAATGGCATCCAACATTTCATCAATTCTCGGATGGGATTTCAGCTCATTAGCCCGAAGATTTTCATAAACAAACTTTGTAGAAACGCTAATACCCGGCTTTCCAATGAGTACATAACAATCTGGACAAGCTGGCAAAGCACGCAGCTTATCACCAATTCCCTCTGCCAAAGCCGTACCTCTTAACAAACAATATGGAACATCTGCCCCGATTTTCACGCCCCGTTCCATTAAATCCTTCACAGACAGTCCCAACTGGAACAACCTGTTTACACCAATCATTGCTGCTGCTGCATCAGAGCTTCCTCCTGCCATTCCCGCTGCAACAGGAATCATTTTCTGTAAGTCTACGGTAAGTCCTTCTTTTATCTGAAATTCTTCCATTAACATATTTGCTGCTCTGTATACCAAATTATTCTGATTCACTGGAACATAAGGAAGGTTTGTGGTAATCCTGATACCTGGCTCTTCGCTGATTTCCATATCTAGCTGGTCATACATATTAATCGTCTGCATAATCATCCGTAGTTCATGATAACCGTCCTCCCGCCTGCCAAGAACATCCAGACCAAGATTTATCTTTGCCAGCGCTCTTAATCTCATATGGTCTCCTCCCTAAAAATTGTTTTATCTTTGTATACACAGATATGAAAGTAACATGCCTGACGAATTGTTCCGCACTTTGTGCTCTCACAATTTTGTACATTGTATATTGTATTCTATTTAATACATTTTATTCTATATGAAAATCTTTTATTTTTCAACGTCATTTTTTTACAAATTCTACGGCCTCTTCTCTGGCGAGTTGATACTTTTCCTCAATTTTTCTCAAAATATCCTCTTCTGGGATATCCAGTTCCCTTAGAGACTCAACTAAAATAATAATGCTCTGTTCTCGTTCTTCCTGTTTTCCTTTTTGTATTGCTGACGCTTTCATATCTTCTAAAGCCTTACACATGTTTACTTCATCTCTTTCATTCATAATTTTTTCTAAGAAATGCTTAAACATTTCTTAATCAAGCGACATCCATGCGCATATAAGGATATTTTATGTTTCTTACCAATATCCATATACCATCCATCCAGATTTTGCTTGTCCACTGCAACTAAAATTGCTGTCATTTGTCTATAGGGATCCAATGCATTCTCAGAAACAATCATATTCTTTCCATGATTCTTTACAAATGCTTTTGTCTCCTCCGAAACCTCGTCCATATACGCAAAAATAATCAGGCAAAAATTACTTCCTTTTTTTGTGTTCATATCAATATGGTCAAGCTGCCAATTCAAAGTTTCTTCCATATCATTTCCTTCTGTAACACGAACACAATAAGAAACCGAATCCTTTAATGCGGAAAATTCTTTTTTAAAAAGCCATCCGTCCTCTTGTAATTCAAATTGATGATTTAAAAATTTTTGTTTTACACTATTCATGTCAGACAGTGGAATCCTATGAAGTTCCTGACTGTCATATTTTTTATCCATTTTAACAGCCTCATCATACATTGCATAAGAGTAATTTTTGAAAATTAATATGAGCGCAAGTATGCCAAAGCCTCCTGCGCCTATTGCTATGACTGGATCTAACCATGGGTAATCTCTGTTTTGAAGCGCTACACCAATCAATAAAAATACAAATGCTATTCCTATAGCCGCAAATCCTATCCAAAAACGCTTTTTTCCTTTGGCAACCTCTGCTTCACTTATTTCCTCATTTTTTTCTAAAACTTCATCTTGTTTTTCCATCTTGACCTCCTGTTTATAATGCACAACTAAAACATAATTACTATCCCAGCTCTTCCCAAATGATTATCATAAAAAGATTGTATCTGTCCCCATTCATAGTAATATTCTGCACCTGTTATGATCTTCTTACTGGGAGCACCTAAGCGTATCCTTAAAAATCTATTATTTTCTTTTTGCAGCTTTTCTAAAACCGCATCATTCATTGTTTCATATCGCATAGAATATTTTTTATCTGCCCGAATCAATTCAATCTTTTTTACTTTTCCATGCCTTGCATACACAATAACATAAAATTTCTTATAAAGCCATTTTAACGTTCTCTTAGAAGTCAGTACGGTATAAGAATAATCTGTCTGAGTGATATCAAAATCTGTTTCTTTAAAAAGGGAAATACTTCCTTTGGGAATTATTTTATATTTTCCTATTTTCAGCCGATCTTCCTCCATCTCATCCTTTACCATATTAATGCCTACGATTCCAGAAAAAACAGCAAAACCTTCACACCCCACAACAATAAATAGCTTTCCCCATAGTACGTCCGGAACAATCATATTCCAAATCGCAAAAGGAAGCAAAGCTGCTGCTGCTGCCTGCACCAACATAATGGTTCTCCAAATAGCATTCTTCCTTCTTTTTCCTTCATGGGTTAAGGTTTCCTCGTAGTCAAGGTGGCCAGGACCTTGGAAGTTTAGAAAAATCTCTTTAAAAAATGACACCAGGACTGCTCCCCAGGAAGATTTCTTCTGTTCCTTCATGCTACTTATTCTCCCTTCCATATGGCTGTTTTTTATACCACTGCTGAAATTCCTTTTCTACAGATTCCGAAGAAAATTTCAATGAACGAAGTTTCCCATTCATATCCTCAAACACCGCACAGTAAGCTTTTCCCCTGTTATAGCTTCCTGTATCCTCTATCTCTACCTTTGAACTTTTCATATGCCTGATATAGGCTCTGTGAACAAGTATAAAGCCGGCTCTGTCACAGGTTAGATACCAGTCTCTTTCCCATTCTGGAAGTTCCTGGTCTGTCCGGTTTTTCCAATACACCCCAAGACTACGCTCCTGTTTCCAAACTTTTATCAAACTAACCAGCGGCAGTACATAAGAGCATGGTACTACCATAAGCAGGCAGAAAAATATCAGCTTTATCCCCTCCCTGGAATCAGAACCTCCGGTAAAAAGCACAACCGCCCCTATCGCTACACAGGCAATCAGCAGCATAACAAGCATCATAAGTCCTGACCGGAAAAAGATTCCAGACAAAGAATCATCATAGATGGTTTTTTCTCTTTTTTTCGTATTTTCCATAATTGATATCCTTCCCTACTGCTATTTTTTTGTAATCACATTATACTTTATCTATCTAATAAAGGAAAGAAATTTCCCAAACTTTTTCCTGAAAAACAAAAAATGCCAGACGATCCCAGTTTTCACATAAAAGATTACTGGAACCATCCGGCATTGTACATCTTACATTTTTTCTACAAACTCTCTTCCATATTTCTTTAATTCATCTTTTACAATAAAATCATTCCATTGGCGGAAACATACGCCATTTGGAATCGATGGATAAAACCGTCCAGCCGGACAATAGGTGTCAATTGCTCTTCGGACTTCCCTACGAATCTCCTCCTCCGTAATATTTTCAATATCAATCTTTGGACCATCAATACCACCACACATGGCCAATTTTCCTTTTGTAATTCTCTGTATTTCCACAATATCATTCTGAGCAATCACACCTTGCCAGATATCCACCCCAATCTCCACCATATCTTCCACAATGGGCTGACAGATACAATCTGCATGGTGCATATAAATCATACCACATTCATGAATCACATCCGAAATTTCTTTCTGAAGAGGTTTGATAAGCGCCCGCCATATACGCGGTGGAAGAAACAGATTTTGTTTGCTTCCCCAATCATCGTGATAAAAAATAATATCTGGATGAATCTTCTCTGCAACCAGACGAATATATGCTTTTTTATACTCTGCAATTTCTCTTAATACTCCAGCCATTTCTTCTGGATATTCCATATAATTTATTAGCGCATTTTCCATGCCCATTAGATGATGGCTTCGCTCAAACAGACCTCCTGCACACATAAACCCAACAAATTTTTCTTTCCTGTTCACACTTTGAGCTGCCTGACAGGCTACTGTCCAGTCCAGATTTTCAAGGGATGGTACTTTCAATTGTTCTTTCCAGTGTTCAATATCTTTAATCACTGCATTAGAATCATTTACCCTGGGATGCGGTCCCGGAGCACCTGGTTTAAAAACATACACCGTTCCCCATGAATCCTTGTGTTCCAAACCATCCTGGGGTGGCAAGTCTCCCATAAGGACCGGATCAGGAATTAATTCCACAGCATCCATGAGATCCCCATAAAAATCCGGCTTCTCGCCATAATAAATCGCCATGGCATTTTCACGCAATGTCATCATATCCACACTCCTCCTTATCCTCTCTGATAAAGCTTGTTATAATATTCCAGAGAATAGTGATAGAGTTCATCCCTTGCAATCACTTCCTGAGTCGGATTGCTCATATCAGTCATAATCCATGGCATACAACGTCCTTTTGCCCCAAAGTGTTCTACGAAATCACGTATTTTTTTGCGAATTTCCTGTTCATCATCATCATGGTCAATATTCAGGAAAAATGCAAAGCTCATCTTATCTCCATAAGTTTCATACAGAAAATCTGGATCGTTAATGACCGCCTGGGGTGTCCACATATCAATACCCATTTCTAACATTTCCGGCACATACTGCACATTTTTTCCACAGGAATGTAATTCAATAAACTTGCCCTGGTCTTTCACAAATCTCAAATAACGTGTTGTTGCCGGCATAAGCTGCTCACGGAACATCTCATTAGAGAAAAATCCACTTCTCTGCGTTCCCCAATCATCATGATATAAAACTCCATCCACACGTCCATAATACTGAAATACATTTTTTGTAGTTTCGATTTTGTAATCCGCCATTTTCTGGAAAAATTCCTCTAAAAGTTCCGGCTCCTCATAAAATGCCATCAAAGATTCATCAAATGGAATCATCTCATGAAGGCGTTCAAAGATTCCTTCTACACACTCATAGATATGAGGGCGATCCGGATCCAAAAGTTTCTGAATCTTCTTACCATCTGCTTCAAAATCTACCAAAGATACATCCGGCCACTCCAGTTCTTCTTTCCAATTGGCAAAATCTGAAATTGTGCGTGTTCCTGGTTTTGTAATCATACCACCTGCTGATTCCACCATAGTCCAGTAAACACCCCACCAATCATAGCCATCCACCTCAGGTACCGGATGTTCTTCTATTGCATCCGGCCAGACAATATTCGACTCATAAGAATATGCTGGCATCCAGTACGGTTTCTCACCTTTTACACAACGGATATAATTTTCACGCACACTATATGGCCGTCCTGTAATAGGCTCCTTGGGCTGCTGAAACATCCATGGAAAAGTTCCTGGAGCCTGCCATGATTTTGAATAATCTCTTTCTGCTGCCTGTTTCATAAAACGTCCTACGCTCATACTAATACCTCCCTGTTGTTACTTTTTCTCTTTAAACGGATTGTAAACGATAAATATTACTGTTAATGCTGTAAATACCACAACTGCAGCAAGAATAGCACTAAAAATAGTTTCTTTAAAAATTGCATTTAAAACCTTCAGCCAGATAGAACTTGCAAATGCCCCCAGATTCATAAGGGCCATGACAATGGAGGTGCCCATAGCAACTGTACTTGGAGGTGTTCCTATACCAAGCCATGTCATTGCTGTTGGCATAACAATGGAAAATCCAAATCCAACAAGCATCAAACCAATGGTCATCATAATGCCATTGTTCATAAAATATACCAGTGCCACGCCACAAGTACAAAGTGCAAAACCAATGGCAAAACACCAACGCTTCGCATACTGGAAGATTTTTCCGAATACCAGACCAGCAGCACAGCCTGCAACCGTATATAAGGAAAGTGCTGTAGCGGCTGCTGCAGGACCACCTGCATCACGCATGACAAACAATACAGAAACATTCATCATAATAGGATAGTTAATAATATTAAAAAGCAGAAGCATTGCAGAAACCATCCATACAACCTTACCCATTTTTTCCTTTTTCTCAGGCCCTGCTTCTTTTACTGGTTCCTGAACATTGGGTTCTGGAAGGAAAAATGCAAGGACAAAAGCAATCAGACTGAACGCATGTCCCCAAAACGTAATCTGCCAACTAATGCCTGCAAGAGCGCCTCCTAGCATCTGCAGAAAAATACCGCCTGCATTCATGCACAGCGTTCCATAACCCAACATGGCTGCCTGTTTCTGCCCCTTATAAAGTCCAATAATCAATGCATTTCCCAGAGGTGACATAAGGCCAAGTCCGAATCCCAGAACCCCGCGACATACCAGTGTCAGCGCATAATTATCAAAGGTAGCCGGCGCACAGCCTCCTATGAAATACAACAGACTTCCTACGATTGCCAATGTCCGATACTTCACTTTTTTACCCATAATAGAACCAGCAAGCATTGTACCAATTACTACAAATAACGTGGGTAAAGTAGAAATCCAGGATACATCTTTTCCTGCAAAATGCTCTGCCAGAGTTGCCATAGCCGGAGTTACTACTGAAAATCCCATAGATACCAGAGGCAAACTCAATAACGCCATAACACCTAATGTCCCAACTTTTCTTTCCTGTGCCATATAAAAACCTCCTCTTCTGTATAGAACTGATAATTAGATTATATGAGATAAATAATCAGACATCTATGTACTGCAAACACAATTTTCCTCTTATATTTTGTCGAAATTTTGTGCAAAAGCAGAAAATACCCTTTTCATTTTCTGCTTAATCCGTTAAAATGCTATTATATTAGCTATATTTGCATCTGGAGATAATGATATGAAATTGAGTATGTGGATGATTGCCAACCGGCTGACCTATTTTGATTTAGAACTGCATATTAAAGAACACGCGCCCGCAATTTTAAACAGTGCCCGTCTGGCCTATGCTACCAACTGCGTCCATGTTTATCAGGAAAAAGATTATATTGTATGCAATGGCGAAGGCGATATTATTAAACTCTTCCATATGGAACTAACCGAAGCCTTTGAAATTGTTCAGGGTATTTTCGATTTTTACGAAGACTGGATGACTGCTCTTCTGCAAGACCTCCAACAAAAGGATTACCAAGGTGCCATAGACCGCGCATGGCTTGTCTTTAAAAATCCAATGATTCTGTTTGACGGAAATACAAAAGTATTGGGAATCACACAACAATATCCTGCTGATTCTATGGATCAAGAATGGGAATATCTGTGTAATTACGGATATTCCTCCTTAAACGCAATCCAGCAGATGCGCTACCAGCATAGTAATATCGACTTTACCCGGCATGGGGTTCAGGCATTTTCCTTTGAAAAGGACACTTTACTGAAATATTCTGGCTATACCTTCTGCCTATATTACAAAGATATTCTCTGCGGACGCCTAAATTTGCTATTAAAAGACCGTGAAATTAATACCGGAGATTTGCAGCTTATTACCCAGCTGGCACTTCCTTTAGAGTATAATCTTGGACAGTCTGTTTCTGATAAAAATAAGAACAACCGAAATGTCTTCTACAACCTTTTAACCGGTCATCCTTATGAACAGCATTGCCTGGAAACACAGCTCGCCTATCAGGGATGGTCTTTACAAGAATTATTTTATCTAACATTAATAGAAGTACAAGAGCAAAACAGGCAGCAGGATTTTTCCCAACATCTCCATATGATTGCGCATATGACAGAGCAACAGCTTCAAAACTGTGTTATTTTAAACTATAAATCTTATGTCCTGATTCTCTCTAACCAGGATTTGTCAGGTAATTCTGCCGCTATGAATTTTTTTGCTGTTCTTTGCCGTAACAATCCAATTCGTATTGGGTTTTCACTCCCTTGCAAAGGTGTGGAATCTGCCGCCTTTTTACTTTCTCAGGCCAAAGCAGCTATCCGCTATGGTGCAACTTCTCAAGCATCGGAGCAATACTATCATTTTTACGATTATGCTATGGACTATTTGCTTGACACTCCCCTTGGACATCAGAGTATTCACGCCTGTATGCCTGCAGTTGTCCGGCTCTGGAAACAGGAACGCGCCTCAAAAGATGATTTATTTTCCACACTGAAAATCTACCTGGAAAACGAACGCTCTGTATTGAAAACTGCAGCACAAATGTTTACCCACCGCAACACCATTCTCTACCGTATCAAAAAAATACAGGAAATTCTCTCCTGCGATTTGGACAATTCATATCAGAGAGATTATTGCAGGCTATCCATTCAGATTCTAAACCTGTATGAACGCATCTAAAAAGGGTTGTTGCACTAGTGCAACAACCTCCCTTTCTTACCGCTCCACTTTTTTCATCAAAATCAAAGTATCATATGGCTTCACTCGTTCATTTTCCAGTCCATTTAACTGAACAATGGTATCTATGGTAGTATAAAACTTCTTAGCAATGTCCCACAGAGAATCCTCTGGCTGCACCTGATATCCTACAATCCCAGGCATACTACGAAGTTTCTCCCTATCTAACTCGTGCTCTTCAATCCGCTGAATAATTCCTGTGTCTGTCTGTCTGAATACCACAGCATTTAAATTCATAACAATCTTCACTTCAATTTCATCACTATCTATCATAGTGGTAGATAACTGCTCCAAATCTGTCCTCAGATGATACACACAATTCTCTGTAATATGCTCTGCTTCTATCACATGACTAAATGGAATCATGGTTTCCATAGAATAAAAAGGCATTTCATCATCTCCAATAATATAGAGAATCCTCACCTGCACAATTCCTTCCACTAAAATACCATTGTCTACAATCTGAGTGCTGTCAACCTTTACCGTTCCATCACTGTGACAAATCTGAAGAATTTTTCCCTGGCTATTCTCTACCTTCACTCTGTCATTTACCTTACATTTTGAAAAATTCTTTACTAGCAAACTCTCCAGCTTATAATTTTCTCTGATTGCCCTACAGTCCCGCGCAGGTGTATATACATCTGTTAAAAGTGACAATTCTTCTTCCTCATATAGCTTCATTTCCAATTCCAGAACTGCATCCACCCCTAGTATCCGTTCTTCCCCGTCATCGTCCTGTTTTACCTTCAAATCACTTTGGGGCATGGTAATTTCTACATTTGGAATCATATCTGCCGCACATCCTGGGCACTCCATTTCTTGATAAAACGGTACAGAATGTTCCAGCCATTGAAGGGAATTGGTATCATCATTTCCCCTGTACAAGGCAAAAAGAAACAATTCACCTTTTACTCCAATTTTATCTGTTTCTGCTCGGATATCCAAGCCACGAATTTCTACGGTATTCCACAAAAGCTCATAAATATCTGGCTTATTTGAGCTTAAATCTATATCCTCTTTTACCCGCATAATATCTTTTTTATGTACAGAGGTACACATAACAGAACAATCTTGCTTCTTCTGAGAGATTTCTCCATCTTCTACTCCTATGGGAAGTTCCAGTTGACGTACTTCCTCCACATAGGCCGTAAATGTTACCAGAGCTTTTATATTTAATTTTCTGGAATGAATAAGCTGTACACTTAAATCTTCAATTTCCCATTTTAGCTGTACCTTATCTCCATTTTCCAGCCCCTCTAAATTCATAGACTCCCCAAGCGGAATACTTCCTCTGAGACTATAAATTTTCCGTTCTTCACTGTCACTGACATAAAGCAGAGCTACAATAAGCGCCCCCGAAAGGAATGCTTTCCCCTGAGAAATCTGAATATCCTCAATTTGTATTTCGCCTTTTTTCTGTATCATCCGCCCAATATCTGGCTTTACATCCGGCACATTAAAATCCTCATCAAAGGTAATCTGATTCACTGCTTCGCATTTTCTTTCCAACATTTGCATTTTCTTTGTAATCAGTTCCACACTAAGACCCCTTTTCTTATTCAAATATTACCGGTTCTTCCCGATATTTCATCTTAATGACAAGGCAAGGAAAAGAAGGTTCCCCTGTGAGTTTCTCTCCTTCCTCCGGACCAAGAAGTGTTGTCTCCAAATGAATAGCATTGTCCCAAAGTGACAAATCCTCAATCTGGATACTATATCCCCCTGTTTCCTGTTTTCCATAACCTTTCATCACATATAGAAATCCCTGATCTTGATAAGTCATCTGAAATTCCTTTTCCCGATTCTGTTCCACCAATTCCCGAACCTTATCTGGAAAATCTGCCTCCCTCATAACCGTGTACTCTGGCTTCACACCATCTTTTGCCCTGACTTTTTCTATGCTGCAGCCCCATAGACTACAACACATCACTACTATCAGCAGAATTCCTGCCGCCCACTTTTTCAATATCTCCCTGCCGCCTTCACTTTGCCAGTCTTATCCTAAATGTATGCAGGATTTTACCCAATTATGCCCCTGATTTTACTTGCATCTTCCTTATGGATTCATTATAATGAAGGAACATGTATATGTAAGGAAAGGATGTATAAATTATGATACGTTTTATTATTGTCTGTATCTGTGTCGTAGGATATCTGATTTTGTCCATTCCACTTCTTCTAGTAGAATGGGTTATTGGAAAATTTAACAAAAGGGCCAAAGATATTAGTTCTCTGCGAATTATACAGACTGTTTTTAAATTTATCCTAAAAGTTACAGGTGCAGATATCACCATTATCGGTCATGAAAATGTGCCAAAAGACCAGGCAGTACTCTACATAGGAAATCACAGAAGTTTCTTTGATATTCTTCTCACCTATGTCCTTTGTCCTGACTTGACAGGCTATGTTGCCAAAAAAGAGATGGAACCAATCCCTCTGCTTTCCATCTGGATGCGTTATCTCCACTGCCTTTTCCTGGACAGGAAAAATATTAAAGAAGGTATGAAAACTATTCTCACTGCCATCGAAAAAGTAAAAAGCGGAATTTCTATCTGTATTTTCCCAGAAGGAACCAGAAATAAAGGTACCGATGAATTAGAACTCCTTCCTTTCCACGAAGGCAGTTTTAAAATCGCCACCAAATCAGGATGCCCCATTATTCCAATGGCTATCAGCAACTCTGCAGAAATTTTTGAGAATCATTTTCCCAAAATCAAACCATGTAAGGTGGTTGTGGAATACGGAAAGCCTATTTATCCGGAGCAGCTTCCAAAAGAGGACAAAAAACGGTTAGGGGAATATACACAGGGAATTATTTTAGAAATGTTAAAGAAAAATCAGGAAATGGTGAAATAAAAATTCTATAGAAAAGACGAACAATGAATCAACCTATCCCTCATTGTCCGTCTTTTAATTGCATCAATGCTGTATTTGATTATCTTCTTGAGTTATATTCGCCAGTGTTAAATTTGGAAGAGCTTTCTTATGTAATTCTAGTAAATAATCATCAAAATTAAAACGCACTGTACAAACTCTATCAAAAATCATAGTTGCCTCTCTATCTTCTGTAGAAATGGGCCATTGCGGAATTCCTATATGATTAGGATCTCCTGTCTCTGCAAAATGAATAACCGCGTCAAACATCTGCTTTTCCAGTTTGTCTGAAATCTCTGGTATATTCGTTACAGGAACTAGCTCTGTATTATGAAATACAAATGGTATATCCGAACAATGCCATGCTGTCTTTCCATGCTGATAAGGAAATTCCAAAGTAAAAAGATACGAATAGATTTTGCCTCCTGATTTTGCAAACTCTTTTATAAACTTTTTAGTAGGACAACGAAATACTGTATCCAATGTAAGTAAATCAGCTAAATTTTTCTCTGGATAAACCTCCTGAAAAACATCGGATAATTCTTCTCCCCAATCTCCAAATCTAGCACCAATTCTTTTCATTAGTTCTTCTTTTGATATCTCATCTTTAAAAAAAGTCTGTGGTTTCATATAAAACTCTCCAAAAACACTTCCTATCATAAGTGGTATCTTTGTAGCCTCTTTACGAAATCCTACATCTGGTCCTTCTCCTTTATAAAAATCATTAGGCTTCGGTGTACATCCAACATATTCACCTTCTGCTTCTAATTTTGGACTCACTTTATTATAAGCTTGAGCCAACTGAGCATAAGGAATGTATTCTAGTTTCTCCACCTCGTCTTCTGTAAAATTTAATTCTTCCAGTAATGCTGTAATCAAAGGTGTAGAATCTTTATCACTATACTTATATGATTTATCCGGCACACCACTCATAATAATTCCCTTTTGAAACAGTCCATCTGCTTCTTTCATCTGCATTAGACCGCTCACTTTCATACCTCCACCAGATTGTCCAAAAATTGTTACATTCTGAGGATTTCCACCAAATTCTTTTATGTTTTCTTTGATCCACTTTAAAGCCGCAATTAGATCTTCCTGCCCTGCATTTGCAGAATCTGCGTATTTTTCACCATATTGAGACAAATCTAAATATCCAAGAATATTAAGCCTGTGATTCACCGTAACGACAACTACATCTCCATACTTACTCATATTCTCTCCATTGTATGCCTTTTGCTCAATAGAACTTCCCATAGAAAATCCACCTCCATGGAACCATACAAGCACTGGCCTCATTGCCGTTTTATCAAGGGATTGCGTCCATATATTTAAATTCTGACAATTTTCATTTTGAATCCAATATCTGTGTGGAACCATCAACTCACCATTTGGAACATCTTCTTGCAACATAGGACTTACATAACCATAAGAAGTGGCTTCCTTAATACCATCCCAACATTCAGGTTCTTCTGGTTTTTGAAATCTCTTAGCTCGAGCATATACAATTCCTTTAAAAATATAGGTTCCTCCACTCTGATATCCTCGAATCTTGCCTTGTCTAGTTTGAATAACTGGCAAATCATCATAATTAAATTGTTTTGTCATCTCTATTTCCATCCCTTTTCCCAATACTAGGTTTACATAGAATACTTATTTGGATTTAATAACCTTATTTTCTGAATCACAAAATCAATCATCTCTTCTTTAATGTCATACATTAACTTGACTCCATTCCCCTCAAATTCCTGGTTATTAATTCGCTTTTCTATACTTTGATACATGGTACGAAAATACTCTGTCGCAATATTAAATTTGCTCATTCCTAAATTTACAGCTTCTTTTATCTGTTCTTCTGGAATATCAGAACACCCATGTAGTACCAAAGGAATATTTACTTTTTTTCGTATAGCATGAATTCTTTCTAAATCTAAATTCGGTGTTTTCACATACGGACCATGAGCATTTCCAACAGCAATAGCAAGTGAATCACACCCCGTCTGTTCCACAAATCTTACTGCATCTTCTACTTTAGTATAATAATTCATATTATCAATTGCGTCAATGTTATCTCCATTTCCAACATGCCCTAGCTCTGCTTCAACGTCAATTCCAAAAACCTTAGCCACGCGCACCACATTTTGGGTTAGTTCTACATTTTCTTGGAAAGGTTTCGTTGAACCATCTATCATAACTGAAGGAAATCCATCCCGAATCCCCCCTACTGCAATTTCATATGTTACAGAATGATCCAGATGTACTCCAACAGGAATAGATGCTTTTTCTGCCATATCGCAAGCTGCAAAGGCCAAGTGCTTTAAATCTGTGTAGTCTGAAAATCCGGGATAAAACTGAACAATTATGGGAACTCTTTCTCTTTCTGCTGCTTCTATAACATATTTAACAGTTTCAACATTTAAAGTATTAATTGCAGCAACACCAAACCTATTTTCTGTTGCATATGTTAAAATATCTTTTACTTTTGCTTTAGGCATATTCTTCCCTCCTACAATGCACACTCTTCAATTTTACTATCTAAAATTTTCATTTCCTCTTCTGTTAATTTCCAATCGAATGTCTTACAGTTTTCATCAGCATGCTCAATACTTCTAACGCCTACTAAAGCTGTACCTACATATTCTTTCTGGGTACTCCAATTTAATGCAACCTGTCCCACTGGTACATTATGACCATCTGCAATACTATCCATTACTTTTAGCAATTCCATAACTTTTGAAAATTTGGGTTCTTTATAAGTATCATAAAAAGTTAAACGTAAATCATTTTTTTCAAAAGAAGGCATACTTCTTATTTTTCCAGAAAGAATTCCCGCTCCCATAGAACCATATGTCATGGAATCAATTCCTCTATCATATCCCCAAGACATCAAATCTTCAAACCCTCTATCGACCATAGAATATAATGGTTGCTGTACATCAATCTGAATATATTGTTCTGCTTCTTTTATCTGTTCTGCCGTAAAATTTGATACACCAACATAACGTATATAGCCTTTACGCTTCATTTCCTCCAGCGCAGCCATAGTTTCATTTATAGGCGTATTTACATCTGGCCAATGAACAAAATAAAAATCTATATAATCTGTTCCCAAATTCATCAAAGAACTTTGAATTTCTCTCATAGCATTTTTATAACTCGTATCTTTTTTATATCCATGTGTATAGATGTCCGGAATCAAGCCGAACTTTGTGGAAATTAACACCTGTTCCCTTGGAATTTCTTTCAAAACTTCTCCTACAATTTTTTCTGAAGTTCCATTTCCGTAGCAGGGAGCTGTATCAATAAGATTTACTCCATTTTCTATCATTCTTCGAATTGCATAAATAGCTTCGTTTTTATCTACTTTTCCATAGTTTTGGCCCCCGATTGCCCAAGTCCCTACCGCTAGCTGTGATACTTCGATCTCTGCATTTTTAAATTTTTTATATCTCATTTTTTACACACTCCCTTGTAATCCTTATCTGCTCTTCTGTTTCCAACTTTCTACTCAACATATCATTCTTAAAAGTTCTTCCAGGTAGCATACAAACAATGTGAACATCTTCTTTATCTACTGGATACTGTGTTCCATGAACAATCAGCGGATTCAATTTTACGAATGTTCCCTTTGGAACATAAAAAGCTTCTATACTTTCGGTTCTAAAATCTCTATCCATAATTCCTACAAAAATAATCACATCTCCATCTAGTGGAAGAAGTCCTTCACATGTATATTGATGCGCTTCGAGAAAAGAAATGATATTGTCGCTTTGTTTTTTAACATGGCACACAGAAACTGTAGGTTGATTACCCTGGTTAAATTCTAGAGCTACCACATCTGCAAAAAAACCCTCCTGAAAAATAGACTTCTTTTTCAGTTCACTCTCATCTAGTAAATCTAAAAATTCCCCATATTTTCCAAAATTATCTTTTGTTAATTTTTGTACCTGAATCTCTCTCATAATACCTACTCCTATAAACTATAAATTCCTTGCTCATGAGCATTATCAAAATGAATTCCCAAATATCTAGATACCTCTCTCAAAACAGGTAAGTAGTGACCATAAACACAGCCTAAATGATGTATATATGGACCAAACATTAACTTTTCTTCCCAGCGTTTCCAGTTATCAGTTTCCATCCATACATAAGTACCATTAGTCTTCGGTCCTGTTGTAGTTTTGGCTTCCCCCGCAAATAAATAATATTCTCCATCTATATCATCGAACCTACAAACTGTTAAATCACCTTGTTTTAATTCAAAGCGCTCTTGTCCATCTACCAATTTTGCCTCCACCCCATCTTTTTTCAAAGAATAAGGAAATGGACCGCAATGCCATAAAAGTTCTGCATTATCATTTTGAGGATGACGAATAGTCAAATCTGCTAAAAATTCTGATTCTTCAAATAAATTGCAAGCTCTTAAAATTGCCAGAGTAATGGCTCCATTTATATCTGTTTCACAGGAAAGAGGCATTCCATTATCTGCCATTTCTCCCAAAACAACACAAGGGCACACCCCCATTAAAGCTGGAAAAGCAGACCAGCACTCAAATGCTGCCACAGAACAATTGTTTTCTTCCATTAATTCCTGAATTGCTAATTTTATCGCACATATTTGTTGGAAATTTTCTCCATCAGGGAATTTTCTCACAAATTCCTCCTCATACTTTATATATTCTTTTCCTTTCTCCTCTAGAATTTTCTTAGCTCTGTTACAAATTTTTACTGGTGAAATAGGGACAGTTGTAATGCCGAACCTCTTAATTAAATTTGCTTCGTTAGTCATAACACTCATAAAAGGCACCGGACGTTCGCCTATTTTAGCAATTCGCAAAGTACGAAGAGATTTTAAAACTGCTGCTGTTCTAATAAATGTTTCATACCCTTTTAAAAATTCTTCACTTTTCGTAGGACAATTATAAATGTAACTGTATTTCAAACCATAGCGCTGTAAAACCTTTGTAGCTGCAAACATACCGCACTGTGTATCTCTCCCTCTAGCTTCATCAGTATTCGGCCTTTCATCTCTTGGTCCCCATATCAAAATAGGTACTGTAAATTTAGAAGCAATCGTTGCCACTACTTGTTCTTCTCCAAAATCACAGAAAGGGAAAAATAATGCATCAATTTTTCTGCTTTTCATTTTATCCACAATTGCGTTTACTTTGTCCATTTCGCAAACAATTCCATTCTCGCATATATCATCTATATCCACGATTTCTACTATAGAAGCTTTAATCTTCCGGATTTCTTCCATAAAACAATCCTTCTGACGTTTTGCTTCCACCATACTCAAAAAGCTTCTTTTATTTGGTACTACACCCAAAGTTAAAGTTTCCCTATACATACTCTAGCCCCCTACCATACTTTTTTACTCTTTCATCAATTTCTCTGTAATCAATCTCGCCTGTTTCTAAAAAGTTATCTGTTACTTCCCAATTAGGAATTCCTGCTCTCCCCCCAATTCTGGTACATTTGATGGCAGCTACTCCACTTGCGAATCTTGCCGCATCTTTAGGAGACAGGCCTTTAACTATTGCTGCTAAAAAAGCACCATGAAAAACATCCCCTGCTCCCACCGTATCCTTTACATCTACATCAAAAGCAGGAATTTCAAAAAATCCTTCTTTGCTGATCCCCGCACAGCCCTTTTCTCCAAATGTAAAAATCACAATTTCTGGCCCCTTATTATATAAATATTCGCAATTTTCTTTTACACTTTTTCCAACTTCTAACATCTTTTCGTAAACAAATTCTGAGCCAATAAATATATCTATCCAAGAAATAGCATCCAACAATTCATCTGTATAAGAGTCAGCATCCATAAAAATTTTGCTTCCTCTTTGTTTTGCCATTTGAGCTGCTTTTTTCGTCACCGAATCTAAGTTGGCCATATAAAAATAACTAGAATTCGAAATATATTCTATATTCAATTCTTCCTCTGTCATACATTCCGCGTTTCCTGGATAAAAAACAAAACTTCGTCCCATAGAACCTTCGTCACTAATTACAATATCAAAATTAGTTGTTCTATTTTTTCTCACACACATTTGCTCTGTATCAATTCCATGGTCTTGAAAATCTCTAAGACAAAAAGTTCCATATTTATCATCTCCAACATTTCCCATTATACCACAACAAAGCCCCAATCTTGCCGCTGCTACCATACCGGAAGCTACTTTTCCGCCCCCTTGCCAACTCAAATTCTGTATCCTCTCTGCTCCATTAGGTTTTGGAAAACACCTAACGTTTACTGCAAGGTCTACGCAAGGGCTATCCAATCCGATCACATCAAATTTCACACACATCCCCTCCATTTCTTTGCTCTCGATTTTTCCAGAAATATACAACCAAAGCACATACCGTCATTAAAGTAATAATTCCTGCCATAAGTAAATACCCTTTTTCATATCCTAGTAGGTAAATTAACTTTCCTCCTACTAAATTTCCAACAATGGCTCCTAATCCAAGCTGTACAACATTTAGTATACTTTGTCCTTTTGTCTGATATTTTTCAAACACACAAGTACTAATATATACCGCACAACTATAATACATAGTCATATATGTAACTCCTTGTAACAGTTGAGCCAAAACTATTCCAATAATTCCACTTCTTATTGGAAGAAGCATTCTAATTCCCATAAGAAAACAAGATAGAAATAAAATCTTTATTGTTCCATACTTTCTAAGCATTCTGTTTATATAAAATAGCACTGGAACTTCGCTTAATGCTGAAATGCTATTTATAACTCCAATAGTTGACTGTGTATAACCTTTTTCAAGAATATACGGTCCAATAAAACCCACATAAAAACTCAAACCCATCTGACTTATAAACGCTAACCCCAAAACTATATACACATCTCGATTTTTAAATATCCTGTTTTGCTCATTTTCTTGAACAACTTCATGTATTACTATCTGCTCTTTTCTTTCCTCTTTTAATCCTATACAAAAACAAAACAAAATCATATAGGCGAAAAATGCGAATACAAATTGCATCTGTGGTCTTGTCTTTAAGTACATTCCTGCACAAATTGTCATAACAGCATATCCTAGAGTTCCTCCAAGACGAATAATTGAATAGGAATATCCTTCTTTTAAAGAGCGAGCAATCAAAATTGCATCACTTAAGGGAATTACGGCTGTGGTAAAGGAAGTTACCACAACCGTTGCAAAAAACATACAAAGAAAACTATTTCCCAGATAGTATAAAAGCATGCTAAATCCACTTCCCACTATTGTAACCAGAAGAACCTCTTTTCTTTTACCCGTCCTATCACTAATTTTTGCCCAAAACCTCTGTATCAACAAAACAACACACGGACCAATCATCAAAAGAATCCCTATCTTCTCAGCATCAATTCCTTTCTGTGCATAATAAGCAGATAAAAAAGGTGTATAAAAACCACTGGCAATATAAATAATTGCATTTATACTGAACAGATATAAAATGGTTCTTTCTTTATTCAAATTTTGTCTTAACTCCTTTTTATTTTTCTAAAGCAATCTTATAGTATCCTTCTTTTTCCTTTTTTATTTCCCAGTTCTGTCCATTTACCACAGCGTTGTCCAAACATTTTTCTGTGTATACAGTAAAATAGCTGGCATTCATATCCGTGTTTACAAACAAGGTTCCCTCTTCTATCTTTGCTTTCAAATTCTGTACGTTACCATCATCAATATACGTGTCTCTAATTTCATCTTCACAAAATAATATGACATCTAAATTTTCGTACTTTTCTTCAATATTCTCTGGAATCTTGGTTAACATTGGAATCATTTTATTTTGACGAATAAACACCGGAATTTTATCTACTTCGATTTTTCTCTTAACCCATCTACCACCTTGGATTCTTTCGTCAGTAAACCAATCAATCCATTGTCCCTCCGGCAAATATACTTCTATTTCATCTTCATCCTGGTCAAACACTGGTGCAACCAGAAGAGAATCTCCCAAAAAATATTCCAACTCTACATTACGGGCACCTCTATCCTCTGGGTACTCCATCACTATCGGTCTAATTACCGGAATACCTGTAAGATGTGTTTTATAAGTTGTACTGTACAAATACGGCAACAATAGATGTCTTATTTCGTTAAACTTTCTAAATATCTCTTCAGCCTCTTTTCCAAAATTCCAAGGTTCTCTTGGAGTCTTTCCATGACATCTGCTAAGCGAATTAAAAAATCCAAACTGACAACTCCTAATGTATTCCTCATCCGTAGGAACACATTCATATCCCTCATGATCTGTATTATAGAATCCTCCCATATCAAATCCCCAGAAAGGAATTCCGCTCATAGATGCACTTAAGCCTCCTCTGAGAATACATGCATGATTATTTAAATGAGTAGATGAATCTCCTGCCCATGCTGCTGGAATAGTATGTGAGCCTGCATATCCACTTCTTCCCCAAAGCATTGGAAGTTCTCCTAAAGGGATTTTCACTTCTGCCATAATATCATAAATTGTTTTGGCATATAAAAATGTTAGTTTATTATGTCCCTGAATTCCTGTAGAACCATCAAAATAAACCGCATCTTCTGGAACAGCTTCTGAAAAATCAGTTTTTACTGCTCCAATGCCCATACTAACAACTGACCTTACTTTAGGCTTGTACCACTCTAAAAAATGTGGGTTTGTAAAGTCAAAGCATCCTACCTTTGAGGTACTTGTTGCCGTAGAATAAAATCTGCTTGTAACACCTTTTGTATTTTTTACTAAAAATCCCTTTTCTTCTGCTTCTTTAAAATATTTTGAATTCTCGTCAATATAGGGGAAAATCCAAAGACAAAGGTGGATTCCCTCCTCTTTTAACTTGTAAATCATTTCTTCTGGATCAGGAAATCTTTCATAGTCCCAGACCCAAGCGCCTGCATCACCTTGCTTCTGCCATCCATCGATATGTATTACATCAATCTTAATATCCCTTTCTTTAGAAATCTTTACTACTTCATAAATTTCATCTTGAGTCTGATAAGAACATTTTGACATCCAAAGTCCCAGAGCCCACTTGGGAATCATAGGAATTTTTCCAGTTTGATTTATATAAGACTTTAAAAGTGCCTTATAATCATTTCCCATCCAAATGACATAGTCTAAGACTTTATCTTCTACGCTCATGTTATATGCCACATTTGAAAAACTACCCATCTCAAATTTCGACCTTGTATAAGTATTTAACAGAATAGCATATCCCCTACTACTCATGAAGAAAGGATGATTTTTATAAGATTTTTCCGTATTCGTGCTTAGAGCATCTGTTTGCCAACAATTAATAGTCTGTCCTCTCTTACCAAAATTCGTAAATTTTTCTCCAAAACCGTAGAATTCTTCATCTGCATATAAATACATTGTTTCATTAACGCCAATAATCTCTTTATTTTCATCATAAGTGAATCCTACGGGCAAATTTTTACACATATTATCCACATTGGAATCTTTAATCTGCTCTTTTGTTTTTAACTTTCCATCAAGATAATAGCTAACTTCCCACGGATATTTCCTAACTCTAGCTTCTATCTTCCCTTTAGATATAGAAATAAATTCTTCGTTTTCCGTTATATTTACACCATTCAGTCCTTCTAACTGATATATACTATTATCAAAAGGCTGCTCATTTCCAGGCGTATACATACGAAAACGAAATGCGGTTTCCCCAACACATTGAATGAACACTTTTACTGTGTTCTCTTTGTAAGTATCTACTACAAATTCTACTCCATCTGTTCTCTCTGTATAACTTTTTACACCTGTTAAAAAATCAAAATTGTGATGGAATATTGTTTGTAAATACCCCAACTGTGGATTATAGCTTACTTCTACTTTTCTACCCATACGTTACCTCCTAATTACCTTTCTTGAATTTAATTTTAGCATAATAAAGAGCGCAACTTTATGAATATTTTTACTTGCAGAATATAACTTTTTTTCCTAATTTACTGATATTTTTTCCGCATTCGGTACTCTTCTGGAGTTAATCCATAATTTTTTTTAAAGGATTGAATGAAATGAGAAACATCATTATAGCCCACTTCAAATGCTATAAAACTAATTTTCATATCTTTATTTTCTAAATAATGTTTTGCCTTTTCTAAGCGGTATTGAATTAAATATTTAGAAAAAGTCATTCCTGTTTCCTGACTAAATAATCTACTACAATAAGAATAATTTACAAAATATTTATTTTCAGCCAGCTCTCTCAAGGAAATATTTTTATAATAATTATCTTCTACATAATGAACAATTTCCTCAACAATTTTACTTTTTCTTTTTATATTTTCTTTCCCACTACAGATCACTGCTACAATCTCTTTTAGGTAGTTTTCTAATTCCTCAATATGCTTAAATTTATATAAATCATAGCGTCTAGAGAACATAACTTTTATGTCTTTTAATTCTTCAATATTTTCACTTTCATACAATTCTGCATAATAATTCCCTAAAATTTTTAAGATTTCTACAACTGTTATATATAATTTTTGAGCTCCTTCTTTTTTTACTATTATATCCGTTAAAACACTGTGAATCACTTGGTTAATTTCTTTTTCCTTCCTAGTTCTCACTACAGATTCTAACTTAATTTCTTCTTCTTTTCCTATTTTTGCTTCATATCCTTTCATATTTTTATAAAAATATGCTCTATTCCATCCTTGTATCAGTCTCTGATTTAGAGCATATAATGCCTCATTGTAAGACTGATACACTTTTTCTCTGGAGCAATATACCATGCCTACACCAATTGTGATATTTATATGTTTACATGTATAAAAATAAGATAACATACTTTTTACTTTCTCTTTAATAACCTCTTCTTTATCCATATCCTCTATCCCACTCAAAAGCATTACATATTCCTCATTAATTTTTGAAAAAAAGAAATCTTTTATAAATCCTCTATATCTTTCCTGAATCGTTCTATTTACTAACTCTACATCCGTTGCAAAATCTTCTTCTTGCATCACAACTATACAAAATTTTTCTTCTTGGTGCATTGCCTTATAATTAAAAAATTCTTTATACAATTCTTCCTGAGCCACGATTGTCTTTACAGGAAAATAATTTTTAGCTGCTTCCCACTGATAATAAGTCTTCATTTTTTCTTGGTTTCGACTCTTCTCTTCTTGCCTCTCCAAAATTAGTTTCACTGGAGGCAAAAGATTTTCTTTATAAATGGGTTTTACGATATAATCTTTTACATTATAACGAAGTGCCTCTCTTGCATAATCAAAATTTTCAAAGGCAGTCAGAATAAGAATATCTATTTCAGGTCTATGTTTATGTAAATATGAGGCCAGTTCCAATCCCCCCATTTTTTTCATTTGTATATCTGTTATAACCAATGCAATATCTTTATATTCTTCTAGTAGTTCTATGGCTTTAATTCCATTTACTGCTTCTCCACAAACCTGAAGATCCAAATCGCTTTCTTGTAAGATTTTGACAATACTTTTTCTTGCATAATACTCATCTTCTACTACTAATATTTTTTTCATTTATCTTTATTCTCCTCTTCCAGCTTTTCAATTTCAAGTAATAGTTGTATCTCCGTTCCTTTATCTACCTTATTAACTTTCACTCCATATTTTTCTCCATAGTAATTTTTAATTCTAGTATTTACATTATTTATTCCAATACTTTTTTCTTCCTCATCAATATAAGAAATTCTTCTTGTTCTCTCGCAAAGAATTCGATTTAATTCTTCTCTTTTTTCACTATCAATCCCACAGCCATTATCTTTTACGAGTATTACAATATCATTTTCACATTTGAACGCCTTAATCCAAATTTTATTGTCATTTTCATCCATCATAAATCCATGTTCAAAAATATTCTCAACAATAGGCTGTAAAATAAATTTCACAATTCTTACTTGCTCAATCTGTCTTTCTATCTCATATTCTACGCTAAAACAATCATGAAAACGTATTCTCTGAATTTCTAGATATGCCTTTACCATTTCCACTTCCGTCTTTAAGGAAACAAAACGACTACCTTTTACATTGTATTGCATAATACAAGAAAGATTTTTTGTAATTTCCACAATCTCTGGAAAATCGCTAAGTTCCCCCATAGAAGCAATTAAATTTAATGTATTATATAAAAAGTGCGGATTAATTTGATATCGCAGCATTTTAGACTGAATTTTTCTTTGATTTTTTTCATAAATAATTTCTCTTACCAGATATTCATTCATTTTATTTGCCATTTCATTGTAGTTTTCTATCACATTGGCAATTTCTCTTGTTAATTTCATATGTTCTAAATTTATAATTTGAAGTTGATCTCCTTTAGTATGGCTTATTTTTTTACAAAATTCTTCTAATGGTTCAATAATTTTTTTTGTATAATAAATAGAAAAAGAAACCACTAATATCAATGCTCCTAAGAGAAATATACTATTCCACTTTATCTTTTGATTAACCTCTTCAAACATCCTTTCTTCTGGTATTACTTGAATAATTTTCCATCCGGAAAGCATGTTCTGTCTGGAACTTATATAAAAAATTTTCCCTTTACTCTGAAATGTATCTACTATTAGATTTTCTTTCATCATTTTTTGACCTTTATCAAAAATATATCCTTTTTCTTCTTTCTGATATAAATCTTCTCCGATATGAAACAGTTCCTGTTCCCCCGCCAAAATAAAACACTCACCGCTATTTTCATAAAAACTATTTTCTAAAATACTTTGAAATGTTTTATAGTTAATATCAACTGCCAAAAGAGCAATAGGCGTATTTCCATACATGTATAAAGGATATAAAAAAGTTAAAATATTCGTGTTATCCCCCTGTAAGCCCCCATAATAATATTCATTCTCTTTTCCTTCAAACAGCATCCATTCTTTTGTCATGTTTCTGATAGTTTTGACATATTCTTCTGGTATAGATGTATCCGTACAATAAATGTTTCCATATTCATTTACTATGGTAGCTCTCAAAATAAGTGTGTCCATAGAAGCAATATGTTTTAATGCATTGTCCATGTAATTCTGATTTTCGAATTTTGTACCGATATCATTTTTTTCATTATTTTCCAGCAAAATATTTCTAGCATAGTTATCCGTATAACAAATTTGTTTTAGTCCTTTTATATTATTTAAAGATATAGTAATCATATCGTCTATCCGCTCCCCAGCGGTCTTCATTTTCAAAACTTCAGCCTGTCTAATTTCTTTTATATTAATTCCATACACAACAAGATTTACTATAAAAATTGCAACGGTTATCACTAAAATCACACTTACAAAAGTGCTTCTAAAAGAACGCTTTTTCATTTGTTACTACCTTTCTATCAATTTTTTTATCTTTGTAAAGCAAAAACAGGAAGGGTGTCAGTAATTTCTGACATCCCTCCCTAAATATTAAGACTTTACAGCTCCTTGTGTCAAACCTGAAACAATATGCTTCTGTGCACAAGCATATGCTATCAAAACTGGAATCATAGCAATAAGGTAAGAAGCAAATGCTAAGTTATAATCAAACGAATATTGTGATTTAAAATTATATTGAAATAATGGCAATGTCCACATATCCTGTGACTGATTTAATATTAATAAAGGCATTTGAAAATCATTCCATACCCATAGTGCATTCAACACAAAGATTGTAGCAAGAATTGGTCTAATCATAGGAAGTACAATTTTTACATAAGCCTTTACTGTACCACATCCATCAATATAAGCAGCTTCTTCCAAATCTCTAGGTACAGACCTGATATAATTCACAAGTAAAAATACCCCTTGAGAAGATGCCAATGTAACACACATAATGATTAAGCCAGGTATATTACATAAATTTAATTTTGAAAGATATTTTACTAATGGTACCATAATAACTTGAAATGGTACAAAAATACCAGCCAAAAGATAAAAATACATAGTCTTATAATACCTTTTTTCCATATTTCGTGCTATGGCATAAGAACACATTGGAATCAAAACCATAATAAGAAATACAGACACCAAGGTCACCACTGCTGAATTCCTAAAAAACACAAAATAATTTGCTTTTTGAAGAACATTTACAAAATTTCCTAAATAAAAACTCTGCGGAAAGGAAAAAAAGCTTTGAGAAGATTCCTGTGGTGTCTTTAAAGCGGTAATGATAGTAAGATAAAAAGGATAGAGAATAACTATCATTCCTGCAATCAATAAAACATAGGACAATATCTTTAATATTCTGCTACTTTTACTTCTTTTCATCTTACTCACCTACCTGTTTATTACTTGTCAATCTCAGTGAAAATGCCGCTACAGCCCCCACGATTACAAATAAAATCATAGATTCCGCCACTGAAATGCTAAATTTTCCTTCATTGATCGCATGACGATATATCAATAACCCTACTGCTTCTGTTGACTGTGCAGGCCCTCCATTAGTCATAACTTTAATATAGTCAAATACTGTCAGGCCGGCTTTTGCCTGTGTGATAATTACCATATTTAATACTGGAATTAAGTACGGTATAATCACATTCCAAAATCTTGCCCAGTTTCCAGCTCCATCAATCGTTGCTGCTTCTAAAAGTTCCTTCGGTACACTCTGCAATCCTGCTATAAAAAGCACTGTAGGAATCGCACAGCCCTGCCAAATATTTACCATCAAAATAGCAATGGCCGCCAGTTTAGGATTTCCAAGAGGGCTTGTAGACAACGCCTCTATATTCAACATTTCGCCTATAACTGGAACTGCTCTATAAAATAACTCATTCCAAATCAATCCAACAGTAACCATGCTTATGACTGCTGGAATAAAATAAATAGAGCGAAAAAGAGTAGATAATCTCTTAATTCTGTTTAACGCCAATGCTATCATAAGAGGAATAACTATAAGAAGTACCACTAATGCTATCGTATACCCAATATTAAACCATAGGGCTTCCCTAAATCTTTCGTCAGTCAATACTTTTACATAATTCTCCAGACCAACAAACGTATAATCTTTAGAAATACCATTCCAATCTGTAAAGCTATAATACACTCCAATTAACATAGTTACCAAAAAGAATATTGTATATAAAATTACAGTTGGCAATGTAAAAGCAAACATAATACGATTCTTCTTTGATTGTGAGCGCATTTCTTTTATTTCAGTTTTACTTATTCTCTTCATTCACAACACCTTCTTAACAATCACTTAGAATCTTCCACCGCTTGATTCCAGTCATTTGTCATTTCTGTTAAGAATGCATCTACATCCTTATCCAATAATACATTCTGGATTTTTCCTCTTTTTGTATCTTCAAATCCTGTTGGAGGATATGCTCCCTCTGCTTCAAATCCATTTGCTTCTACATAGTCAAAAAATGGCTGGAACTGAGGAACTTCCGCTTTTACTCCTGTTACACAAGATGGGCTCTTGTCATTATCTGTATAAATCTGAGCCCCTTCTACAGAAAGTGCAAAAGATAAAAATTTATCAATGGCTTCCATTTTTTCCGGTTCATCTGCTATCTTCGCATTTACACAAAAACCAGTATCTACAGCCTGTGTTGCAATTGGCTTTCCATTATCATTCGGAAGAATAGCAAATTCTACATTAAAGTCTGGATTTGCACTCAAAAATGATGGCAATGTCCAACTTCCTTGAATAAACATCCAACCTTCTCCGTTTGCAAAGTCATTAATCGCCTGGTCATAACCAAGAGCAAGTGAATCTTCATTAGCATAATCCAACAATTGAATCATTTTTTCTACACTACTTTTAAATTCCGGAATCGTCTCAAAAGACTCTTCTCCCGCTTTCATCTTTTCATATTCGTCTTCATGGCTTCCTAAATCTCTTGCTTCAATATTAGACCACAAATTAGAAACTACCCAAGAGTCTTTATTTGGTAAAACAAACGGTGTTTCTCCTTTAGCCTTAATTTCTTCAGCAAGAGCAATTAATTCATCCCATTTGGTAGGCATAGTATAGCCAGCTTCCTCAAACTTATCTTTATTGTAATAAACTCCCATAAAATTGACATTGTATGGAGCCATGTAATTTTTCCCGTCTTTTGCCTTTACAGCATCCAGATACTTGCTATCTATATTTTTCATATAATCCTTTTCTGATAAATCCAACAGCAATCCTTCATCCTCAAACTGCACAAATTGTGCATCTGTTGGCCAGTGATTCATCATATCTGGAAGATTATCACTGCTAGCTCTTGTCATTAAAACTTCCTGAGCATCTGGAACCACATTCTGTTTAATAACAATATCTGGGTTTTTTTTCTGAAATGCTTCAATTACTTTGGTATAGCTTTCTGCTGCTTCACGTTTTACTTGCACAAATTCAATTTCTACCTTACCTGAAGATTTTTCTTCACTCTTTCCTGAATCTGTCTCTTTTTTCTGTCCGCATCCAACTACAAGCGTTGAAGCCATTGCCAAACACAATGTCACTGCCATAATTTTTTTCTTCATACTTTAGTCCTCCTTAATGTTTTTCTTTGATGAAGAAATTATATCACTTGTATATTTTTACTCATATAAATCCTTTTACTCTATACACTTTGCATATATAATTTTTTTTACATATTTCATTTAATAAAATAATATCTATAACCGAGCAATTAAAATCATAATAAGTACAGCTAAAAGAACAGAAAACAAAAAGAGAATTTGTTGCTTCTTTACAACTCAAGTTATTTTTTAAGCAACAAACTCTCTTTTATTTCTTACCAATCTTTTTTATTCCTTCTCCAGCACCTTCACCACATCTTCAAATCCCATGAAGTGAGATGCCTTAACCAGAACAGTATCTCCCTTCTGTAATATTTGAGGAAGTTCCTGTAGCAATTCTTCTTTTGTTTTAAAGTAGAAGATATGTTTTGTCGGTGCTGCATGTTTCGCTGCTTCTACCATATACTGTGACAATTCACCCACGCAAATGAGCAAATCCAGATTTTTTGAAGCAGCATATACACCTACTTCTCGATGCATCTCCACTTCCTCTTTCCCAAGCTCTCCCATATCACCTAGAATTGCCACTTTTCTTCCAAGAGCATCTGTGAGTACATCTAAAGAGGCTTTCATGGAAACCGGATTGGCATTGTAACAATCGTCTACCACTGTATACTTCCCTGTATCAATGATATGAAATCTTCCGCTTACAGGCTGCAGACTCTCAATTCCCGCCTTGATTTCCTCTAAGCTCAGACCATAGGTAAGACCCACAGCAGTGCCTGCTAGAGCATTATATACCATATGATGACCTGGAATAGGAATCAGCACAGGAAAGCTTCCCTTCTCTGTATGAATACAACAGGAAATCCCTTTAAGCCCTTCTGGTTTGATTTCATCTGCCCAAATATCATTCTTATTTTCAATGCCAAAAAATATCGGATTAACGCCTTTTACATTTTCTACTGTTACCAGTTTGTCATCATCCCCGTTTAAGATAATATGTCCTGTTGGATTCAGGAAATCAAAAATCTCTGTTTTTGCCTTTAAAATCCCGTCTCTTGATTTCAAAAATTCCAAATGGCACAAACCAATATTGGTAATCACACAAGTATCTGGTCTTGCTATTTTCGCCAAACGGTGCATCTCGCCAAAATCGCTGATACCCATTTCTAATACAGCAATTTCATGCTCCTGTCTCAACCGAAATATAGTGAGAGGAAGCCCCAACTCGTTATTGAAATTACCCTGAGTTTTTAAAGTATTATATTTCTTAGAAAGAACGGCTGCAATCATTTCCTTTGTGCTTGTCTTTCCTACGCTTCCTGTGATTCCTACCACCGGGATATTAAGCTGTTTCAGATAATATTCCGCAATATCTTTCACAGCCTGAAGAGAAGATTTTACTAAAATATAAGGAAAAGGCTTCTCACCTAAATCTTTTTCTGACAAGGTTGCCAAAACGCCCTTTTCCATTACATCTTCAATAAAATCATGGGCATCTACTCTTGCACCTTTAATGGGTACAAATAATCCGCCTTCTTCTGTCTTTCTGCTATCTGTGAAAATGCTTTTGACTTCCAACTGCTTTTTCTCTTCTGGACCAATATAAATGCCTTGGCAAGCCTCTGCAATATGTTCAAGTGTCAGATTCTTCATTGCTTTTCCTCCTGAATCCCTTTTTGCTTTCCTACTGATATTTTTTCAGGGAAACTTCAATCAGTTTTTCACAAAGCTGTGGATAATTCATTCCAATCACACTAGCTTCTTGTGGAATCAGACTGGTAGGCGTCATTCCAGGCAGTGTATTTGCCTCCAGACAGTACATACTTCCATCCTCTTCCATAAGAAAATCCAGTCTTGCATATGCCTGCAGATTCAAGGCTTCATAACCTTTTTCTGCATACATCTGCATTTCCTTAGTAAGGGAAGCAGATAAATCTGCAGGACAGGTTTCCACACAGGATCCTGCTGAATATTTATTCTTGTAATCGTAAAATCCTTCCAATGGAGCAATTTCAATTACTGGATATGCCTTTCCATCTACAACTGCCACAGAAAATTCTCTTCCTGTAATAAATTGCTCTACCACTACCTGATTTTCATAGGAAAAAGCCTCCATAAGCGCTGCTTTGTATTCCTGCTGATTATGAGCAATACATACCCCTACACTGGAACCACCGCAGCAAGGTTTTACAATAACCGGAAAATCCATCCCATAATCTGATAAATAGCTACTGCAATCATTTTTTTCCAAGGTCATTCCCTTTGGTGTAGGAATTCCCTTCGCTTCAAATACCATCTTAGTAATTCCCTTATCCATAGCCATTCCACTGCTTAAAGGTCCGCAGCCTGTATATTTAACCCCTATTAAATCCAGCACAGACTGTACCTTTCCATCTTCTCCGTTGGCTCCGTGCAGCGCCAGAAAAACAATGTCCGCTTTCTGACAGATTTCTAAGACATGAGGGCCAAAGAATTCTTTTCTGGTTTTCATAACTTCCTCAAGGCTACTGCTCTGGCTTCTCATCCAGGCTGCTGCCTGCTCTGTATCATATTTTTCTGAAAAGAGTTCTCCGTCCATGGACTCTTTTCCAAAATAAGCATCCACTAAAATCGCCTTATGATTTCTTTCTCTTAATGCCTGACAAACTCCTTGACCTGATGAAATAGAAACTTCTCTTTCTGTACTGTTTCCTCCAGCCAAAACTACTATGTTCATATTATTCTCCTTTTCAAAGGTTTTCTTTTAATTGTATACCACAACCGGCACACCTTTTTCTATATTGTTATAAATTTTCTCTGCATTCTCATATGGTGTGTTCACACAACCATGAGAACCGCCATTCATATAAATAGAACCGCCAAAGCTGCTTCTCCAAGTAGCGTCATGAATACCTGTATTTGCATAAAAAGGCATCCAATAGGTCACATGGGAATTATACCCCTCTCCTACCAAAGTAGCATCTCTTTCTTTATACATAATGGCATAAACGCCTGTATGGGTATCCCATCCTTTATTATGATTTCCTGTTACAACATCCGTTGACACCAAAAGCTGCCCGTCCTTAAAGAACCACATATGCTGTTTAGAAAGACTGATTTCTACATAAGTATCTCCAATCTCATCCTTTTCCCTGCGGTATGCTGTGTATGTATATTCTGGTGTAATGGTTTGGGACTGTCCGCTCTTAATGGCATCCAGAATCTTGGTGGTAGTGTCATTTGGCGCAATCACCCATCCATAATCGCCACCTGAAACCGTAATATTTTGTCCATCTGCTGTAGTAAATGGTCTGGACATACCAAACGTATCGTATTCGTGCTTTAATTCCTGAACATAAGCCTTCGCTTTTTCATGGCTCAGGTCAATATTTCCTTCTCCATTGACAATCAGCCAGTCTTTCATAACTTCTTTGTCTACGATTTCCTGCCTGTCCGCAAAATCAAGGGTAACCGTTACATTTAAAAACGCATTTCCTTGATCTCGCTGCTTTACCAGATTTTCATCTGTACTTACAATCTCTGGACTGGTATAACATCCTGCTTCTTCCAGATTCACCTCAGATGCCCCTTTTGCTATAGCATCCTTCACTGCAGTTACTACTTTTTCTTTATCCAGTTCTGTCCCCACAGTTTCCGGAATAATCTCATATCCATTCTCTGTTACCTCCAAATGAGCATTGGCAGATTTCACCATGGTTTCTTCCTGAACTGCTGTCAGCTGATTCACTGCTGCATCAACTGCTGTCTCATCATATGTAGTGGTTGCAGACATGGCATAATCCTTGGCGTGTGCAAAAGAAAGGAACCAGGTAAATGGATTCTGTTGTTTTTTCAATTCCTTAATCTTTCCGTCATCTACATACTCCATACCAATCTTCGCTGCACTAATTGTTTCCGTCTTATCCTCTCGTTCCTGAATAACCAGTTCATAGGACGCAATTTGGCTCTTAATATCTTTTTCCACTTCCTTCACAGTCTTACCTGCACAGTTAAATCCATTAATCTTGGAACCCGAATAAAAGTGTTTAGAATAATAAAAAACTCCTCCGGCATACACTAATCCCAATATCAGTACATATGCTGCTAAAACTCCCAGTACTATTTTCCTGGCCTTCTTGTACTTTCCCTTCTTAGATTTCTTTTTTGCCATATACATTTCCCCTTATTACTCTGTGTTAATATGTTACTTAGATGTGAAAATATTTATTATCTCACAACGTGTGTGAACATTGTACCACACTTTTTTCTATAATACCAAACTTTCATAAAAAGTTCATATCTCTTTTATTTTTATACAGAGAGAAAGGGCACTGCGATTTGCTCACAACACCCTTTTCACCTTCTATATTTCTCTGTTTTTAGTTTTCTTCCAAAAGTTTATCAATGCTTACCAGCTTCACACTGAGCACAAAGATTTCTGTTGCTGCTTCTAATTCTTCTACCGTAGGAAAACTTGGTGCAATACGGATGTTCCTGTCCTGAGGGTCTTTTCCATATGGATAAGTAGCCCCTGCATCCGTCATTTTCACCCCTGCCTGGGCTGCCTTTGCTACGATTTTCTTAGCACAGCCTTCCAGGGCATCAAAAGAGATAAAATAACCTCCGTTTGGTTTTGTCCAGGTACCAATCTCCGCACCTTCCAGATCTCTGTCCAGAATCTTCTCTACCATCTCAAATTTTGGCCGGAGAATCTCCGCATGTTTCTTCATATGCTTGTGCATACCCACGATTCCGCCGAAGAAACGCACATGACGAAGCTGATTAATCTTATCATGACCAATGGTCTGCACTGCCATATGTTTTCTGAATCCTTCCAGGTTTCTTGTGGAAGCTGCAACGGCTGCGATACCGGAGCCAGGGAAGCTGACCTTTGATGTAGAAACAAATTTGTATGCCAAGTCTGGATTTCCTGCCTTTTCACATTCATCCAGAATCTCCAGAAGGAAATCCTGTTTGTCATCATACAGATGATGGATGCAGTAAGCATTATCCCAGAAAATACGGAAATCTTCTGCCGCAGGTTTTAACCTTGCGAAACGCTTCACAGTCTCTGCTGAATAGGTGATTCCCTGAGGATTAGAATATTTCGGCACACACCAGATTCCTTTGATTGCCGGGTCTGTGCTTACCAGTTCCTCTACCATATCCATATCCGGACCGGTAGGTGTCATAGGCACATTAATCATCTCAATCCCAAAATATTCTGTGATACGGAAATGTCTGTCATAACCCGGCACAGGACAAAGGAATTTCACCTTATCCAGCTTGCACCATGGTGTACTTCCGCATACACCGTGAGTCATAGAACGTGATACCGTATCAAACATAATGCTGAGACTGGAATTGCCAAAAATAACAATATTATCAGGAGTCACTTCCGTCATTTCCCCAAGCAAACGTCTGGCTTCTGGAATACCGTCCATAACACCATAGTTACGGCAGTCCACTCCTGTCTCGCATTTTAATTTATCTGTGCTTTTTAATTCTTCCATCATATCCATGGCCAGTTCCAACTGTTTCTTAGATGGCTTGCCTCTGGACATATCCAGATTTAATCCTTTTGCTTTTACTTCTTCAAACTGCTGCTCTAACTCGGCTTTCATGGCCTGTAACTGTTCTTTGCTAAGTTCTCTGTACGGTGTCATGGCTTTCCTCCTGCTTATTTTTATGTTTTAACTCATTGAAACCTATTGTATTCCAACATATGATTTTCTGTCAAGTATTTCCTGCATTTTTATTACCTTTTTCCTGATAAAAATTGAATTTTTCTTCTTATATGCAATATTCCCTCACCTTTCTTGCAATTTGACTTTATTTTAAAGCTCTCTGGTTCTCAAAAATATCTTTTTGAACAGCAACAACAGTTCATGCATGATAAGAGGCACTGCTGAAAGAGCAAGAAGCAGCTTCCAGTCCCCAAAGGAAAGCTTCACAGTTCCAAATAAACGGACAAAATATGGAACTTCTGTTACCATCATCTGTAGTCCAAGCCCCAGGCAAAAAGCCAGAATCATAAAAGGATTTTCCAGATGATTCATGGAAAAGAAGGATTTATTCCTATCTCTCATACCTATGGCGTGAAAAAGCTGAGATACTCCCAATACGGTAAATGCATATGTCTGACCGCCAAGGCGGAATGCATACAGGGTAATTCCTGCAATCAGCAATCCATAAAACACCGTAAAAAACCATCCTCCATTTGCAAACAGCCCTTCCTTGGGATTTCTCGGTTTTTCTCTCATTAAGGCTTCCGTATCATTCTTATCAACGCCAAGAGCCAGGGCAGGAAGGGAATCCGTAATCAGATTTACCCACAGGATATGACTGGCTTTCAAAGGGGTAGGAAGCCCCAGTGCTACGGCAAAAAACATGGTAATAATCTCCCCGAAATTCGATGACAGCAGGAACAAAATAGATTTTTTTATATTCACATAAATACTTCTTCCTTCTGCCACTGCTTTTTCAATGGTGGAAAAATTGTCATCTGCCAGAATCATATCTGCCGCATTTTTTGCCACATCCGTTCCATTTTTCCCCATGGCTACTCCTATATCGGCTGCCTGGAGAGAAGGTGCATCATTGACTCCGTCTCCTGTCATTGCCACAATTTTCCCATTTGCCTTAACGCCTTGAACAATACGGACTTTATGAGCAGGCGTCACCCTGGCAAATACTCTTATGTTTTTCATTTTTTCTGCAAATACACGGTCACTTATGGCATCCAATTCCTGCCCTGTCATACATTGCTCTAAAGAATCTGCAATTCCCAGTTTCTTTGCAATAGCAAATGCCGTATCCTTATAATCTCCTGTGACCATCACCACCCGGACACCTGCTTTTTTCAAAGTTTTGACAGACTGTGTCACCATGCTTCTTGGTGGATCCAGCATCCCTGCCATACCCGCAAACACAAGGTTTTCTGTAAGTTCTTCTTCTGTTCTTCCCAAAACCCTTTCTCGGTAAGCAAGAGCCAGAACTCTTAACCCGTCTCTTGCCATAGCTTCCATGGCCATACGGATTTTCATTCTTTTTGCCTGAGTCATAGGCTCTGTTTTTCCTTTACTTTCTACATAATTGCATGCTCTTAAGATATAGTCACAGGCTCCTTTTACATAGGCTGTCTCATGTCCGCTGTCTTTATGTACGCTTACCATATATTTTTTCTCAGAGTCAAAAGGAATCTCATAGGTTCTGGGATACTGCTCTTCCAATGATTTTTTATCGTATCCTAATTCTTTTCCCATATGAAGGAGAGCAAGTTCTGTGGCATCCCCGATTTCCTGTTTGCCAAGAACACTGTTGTTACACAACAAAAATCCCTCTGCCAGCCTTGGACACTCTCTCTTTCTTACCTGGGATATTGGAAGTATGGTTTCATTGGCATAGATTTGTGTGACTTTCATTTTATTTTCCGTAAGTGTTCCTGTTTTATCTGAACATACTACGCTGACTGAACCTAAGGTTTCCACGGCAGGGAGTTTCCGGATAATGGTGTTGACCTTCACCATTCTAGCCACACCAAGAGCCAGTACAATGGTGACCACAGCAGGAAGCCCCTCGGGAATTGCTGCCACTGCCAGAGAAATGGCTACAAGAAGCATCTGCAAAAGATTTCTGTGCTGTACGACTCCAAGAAAAAACAGGGCGGCACAAAGAACAACCGCCACGATACTGAGAAATTTTCCTAAATCTCCCAGACGTTTTTGCAGCGGAGTCAGTTCTCCTGCCGTTTCATGAAGCATATCTGCAATTTTTCCGATTTCTGTGTTCATCCCTGTAGCTGTGACAATCCCTTCTCCGCTTCCTTTCATGATTTCCGTTGACATGTAGAGCATATTTTTTTTCTCAGCCATGGGAAGTCCCTGTTTCAAAACTGACGTTATCTTGGCCACGGGCAGAGATTCTCCTGTAAGTGCCGACTCATTTACAGAAATCCCCTGTGAACGGATAAGGCGGATGTCTGCCGGAACCTGATTTCCTGCCTTTACTTTTACCAGATCACCTTTTACTACCTGGGATGCCGGAATATTTTTGTAAATCCCATCTCGTTTTACAATAGCTGTAGGGGCAGTCATGGTTTTCAATGTTTCCAGTGCATTCTTCGCCCGGCCTTCCTGAATCACCCCTATGGCAGTGTTCAGGACAATCACCGCCAGTATAATTCCGGTATCGCTGAATTCTCTCAGAAGAAGTGATATAGACGCAGCAAGAAACAAAATAAAAATCATAGGATCATTAATCTGCTCCTGTATCATATCCCATATGGTACGGTCTTTTGTTTTTCTCAGAATATTTTCTCCATCCCGCTGCAGACGGTGACTCGCTTCTGCATCTTTAAGACCATTGTTTTCATCTGTCTCAAGTGTTTCACACAGTGCTTTGGGAGTTAATGTTTCGTACATGCTGACACCTCCTGCAAGGACAAAATCTCTAACTCAATGTATGCAGGGGTGATATAGGATATACATTCTTAGAAACAATAACGCCTGCGGTACTCTTCCATCAGCGTATGCCCCACTTCCATCCTGTGGAACACAAACCCTTCTAACTGCCGCACCGGCATGATTCCAAGAAGTGAATTGGTAAGAAACATTTCCTGAAATTCTGCCACCTGTTCTGGAAGAATAATCTGCTCCTGAATTTCATAATTTTCATACAGATACTGCCGCATAATTCCCGGCAGCATACCGCTGGACAGAGGCGGTGCAACAATCTGCCCATCTTTTACAAAAAACACATTGGATGTTGCCCCTTCTGCGATTTCACCTCTGGTATTGAGAAAAACAGGCTCCTGAATCCCGTCAGCCATGGCTCTTCTCTTTTCTAAAATGCAATCCCCGTAATTGAACGTTTTGTGATAAGTAAACGGTGATGTTTCGTTTCTTTTTACCTTTGCATAGGAAGCCGAAAATCCCTCTGCATAGTCTTTTTCCTGATACTTATTTTCTCTTGTACTCACTGTAATGTTTTTCTGGGAAACCGCTACTTTTAACACCTTTCTCCCTGTCTGCATCTGTTTTTCTGCAAGAGCTTTTTGTACATTTTTTTGAATCTCCTCAAACTCCACAGATAAATGGAAAAATTCCAGTGCTCTTTGCAAACGTGCATAATGTGCCTCTAAAAACACAGGCTTTCCTTGTTCTACAGCAATGGTCTCAAAAGCTCCCAGACCAAAATAATATCCTTCATCTTCCTGTAACATTTATGCTTCCTCCCAAAGTGCTTCCAGCACTGCCTTTGCCTTCTGTAAGGTTTCTTCGTATTCAAATTCCAGGTCGGACTCACAGGTGATGCCGCCGCCCACGCCCAAATGATAAACCCCGTCTTTGTGAATGGCCGTACGGATGACAATGTTCAAATCACAATTTCCGTCAAAAGAAAAATATCCCATGGAGCCTGTATATAAATTCCGTCTATCATGCTCCAGCTCGTCGATAATCTCCATGGCACGGATTTTAGGTGCACCTGTAATAGAACCGCCTGGAAAGGCTGCCGGAATCAAATCTACCGCCGTAAGACCTTCCTGCAATTTTCCCACAATGGTTGTGACCAGATGAAATACCGTGGCATATGTTTCCACTGCAAAATGCTCTGTTACCTGGACACTTCCCGGTTCACAGACGTGATTCAGGTCATTTCTCTCAAGGTCTACAATCATCAGAAGTTCACTGCGGTCTTTGGATGAATTTTTTAGTTCTTCCTTTAAAGCCTGGTCTTCCTGTGGTGTTTCTCCTCTCTTTCTGGTACCCTTAATCGGGCGTGTTTCAATGTACCCGTCTTTTACCTGCATAAAACGTTCCGGAGAAGCACTGACAATCTGAAAATCACCACATTGGAAAAATCCCCCGAAAGGTGCCGGATTATGGGTTCTTAAATAACGGTACGCCTCATAAGGATTCTTTTTACTGTTCACCGTAAGCTGCTGGGTCATGTTGGCAATATAAATATCGCCTTCCACAATATAGGAAATCATCCGGTCAATGGTCTGCTTATAATCTTCTTTTGTAAAGTTCGGAGTAAAAGGAGCAAGATTCTCCTGCTTCTTTGGCCTGTGATAAGGTTCGCAGCCTCTGATTTCTCCTATAATCCTGTTTACCGCATCTTTTTCTTCTGCTTCTCCCCTTACAGTGAGATAAAGTTCCTGTTTTTCTTTATCATCAATGATTAGAAAAGTGTGAAAAACAAACATTGCTTCCGGCATCTTGATTTTCTCTTCATGCCGGCTTTTTATCTGCTCAAATTTTCTTCCGTAGTCATAGGAAAAATATCCCAATCCACCGGATACCAATGGCAGATGAGTAGGATTTTCTTCCCGGTTTTCTCTCAGATACTGTTTTAATGCCTGCTCAATGCTGCCTTCCTGAGGTACATCATTTTTATAAAAAATACCGTTTTCTTCTTTAAAAATCAGATATGGCTGAAAACCGATGACTGAATAACGCCCCAGTTGATTCTCCAAAGAAGAATCCAGAAACATAGCCATAGGTTGATCCTTATAAAGTTCAAAGATATCTTCTGCTTTTTTGTAGAAATCTAATTTATACACTTTTGTTTTCATGTTTTCCCCACCATCCCCTGCATATTTCTGTAAAGTTTTTCAGCAATTCATGTCCGTATTCCGTCAGTACAGCTTCTGGATGAAACTGCACACCGTATATAGGAAATTTCTGGTGATGAAGCCCCATGATAACTCCATCGTTGGAAGATGCATCAATCTCCAGACACTCTGGAAATCTCTCCTTGCTAACCACCAAAGAATGATAACGTGTCACCTGATACTCCCCTGGAAGTCCCTGAAACAGCCCCTTCTGATTGGTCTGTATGGCAGTGACTTTTCCATGCATGGGTCTTTCTCCCTTCTCCACCTCTGCACCAAATACATGTCCGATAATCTGATGTCCCAGACATATCCCCAAAACCGGAACTTTTCCGGCTAACTTTTCCACAATTTCCTTACAATTCCCACAATCCTTTGGACTTTTGGGTCCCGGAGAAATCACTACACCCTCCAAATTCCCAACTTCCAACATTCTTTCTATTTCTTCTGCTGAAATCTTATCATTTCGCACTAATTCTACCTGTTCTCCACACTCTTCCAGATAACAGGCCAGGTTATACACAAAAGAATCGTAATTATCGACCATTAAATACATGCTGTTCTCCTTTTTACTGGCATCCCTTTTTACGGAAAAAAGACTGCCAAAAAAGGCTCTTCTATTTTAAGAACCTTTTCCGGCAGTCTTCCGAGTATCGGGCACACCTGATATTTTTGTTGTCTCATTGTACCATAGGTGTGTCAGGACTGTCTATTTCTTTTTATCTCTATTTCTGATCCTTGACCTCTTCCAGGCGTTCTTTTGAAATATGCAATCTCTCCATTAAAACTTCATCATCTAAAACTCCCAGAAGATTTTTGATTATTTCTGTTTCTTTTTCATTCATGCCCTCTTGTTTTCCTTTTATTTCTCCTTCTTTTACCAGCATCTCTCCTAATCTTGTCATTTTCATTCCCTCCACAAACTCTTCCATATCAAGACCTTCTAAAAATTTATCTGCCATTGCGTATATCACCGCCTCTATCTTCTGTATTTCTTCTTTTGTGACTGCTGTTTCTCCTCTGGTAATTTCACAAGCTATCTGCAACCTCTGTTTTATCCCAATTTCTCCTCCCATAAGAGGACACAGGGTTAGACGCACTAATTCCTCTCTTGTAATGGGTTTCTCTGCATTCTTTTTCTCAAGCAGTTCTTTCAGAAAAATGTCTGCATTTTCCTTCTTCATAATGATTGGTATGATACGATAGGTGTTAATTCCCTCTGTAAATTCTGTCATAGGATTTTGTATCTTCCCGGAAAAAAGCACATACGTGATAACACTTACACCGTACTGTCTGCTGGCTGTCGCCTCATATTGACGAAACCTCTTCAGTCCTGCAAGTCCCTCATTTTTACTCTGAAACTCAAAATGCTTCCAAGAACCATCCTCCATAATCAAGTTGGTATCCTGATATAACTTTTGAATCTCCAAATGCACCTGCTCTGTAGGAGCAAACCCCACCACCTTTCCTTCAATCCCCCAAAAAGGCAGTAATTCTTCTGCAAAGAAATGCATTGCTGTCTTCAAAGCTGCATCCTCATGCTGAGACGCTTTAAAGGCAACTTCTCCTACTTCTTTCGTCTTTTCGTTTTCTGACATATTTTGTACCTTTACGGTAAAAAGTGTACAGAGAAAACTCCCTGCTTACAATATAGCAAAAAAGAGTTCTACAGGCAATGTTCTTTACCGAGTCCTTTCTTCTCTTTTTACCATTTTAAAATCTATACGCCGAATTTCCCACTGAGTTGTGGATAAAGATGCTATTCTGAAATAGCGGGAATACATTTACGAAATGAAAATTTTCTTCTCTGACACAGCACATTGCCGATAAATATATTCTAATCCTCTTCCATAATTCTGTCAATCTTTCGGGAGCTTTAGCAAAGAAGAATGTTGTGTCTTCGCTTTGCTTCCTATATAATGTTAAGTAACAAAATATTCAATTCACTTTTTCAAAACAGAAAGGAGATGACGCCACACAAACTGATGCCATTTCACAAAAGATAAGATTAAGAAGGTACATGAGACAAGACTACATAGCAAGATAAAAAGCAAGAGAGGTATGTTTCATGGCGAATATTACAAACAATACAATATTTGACGATGTCTTCCGCACGATGCTGGAGAAGATGCCGGAACTGGCCGTTCCCCTGATCAACGAAATCTTTGGTACATCGTACCCTGAAGACATAGAAATCATACAAAGGAGAAATGAGCATCAGACAAAACAGGGAGAGATCATCACAGATTCCCAGCTTCTGATTGCAGAAAAAATATACCATTTGGAGTGCCAGAGCACCCAGGACAGTGAGATGGTGGTACGCATGATAGAGTATGACTTTTCCATTGGGCTTGAGACCATGGAAAAAGAAGAAGGGAAATATCGGATGTATCTTCCCCATTCCAGTATCCTGTACCTGAGGGGAAACAAAAAAACCGAAAAGCTGACCATAGAAGTGGTGGCACCCGAAGGAGAAACCTGGGAATACAAAGTCCCGGCAGTGTACGTCGGACATTATACAAAAGAAGAAATCTTAGAGAAACGGTTGTTTTTCCTTCTTCCCTTTTATATCATGAGGTATGAGAAGGCCGACTTGGAAACAGGAGACCAGGAGTTAAACGAAATGCTAGAAGAATACAGAGAAATCGAAGAACGCCTGGAAAAAGAATTCCTGGAAATAGGAAAAGAAAAAGAATACCGTGACCTAATCGAGTTAATCATAAGGATAGCAGATTATATTCTGAGAAAACGAAAAAAAGCCAGGAAAGGATTTGGTGATGTTATGGGTGGAAAAGTATTAGAGCTGGAGTCAGACCGGCTGATGCAGCAAGGCCGTACCGAAGTAATCCAGATTATCAAGCTTCTGAGACAGGGGATGACCGTAGGCGAAACTGCAAGGAAATTACAGCTTCCGGAAGAGGAGGTACAGCAGATCTGGAAGGAAACAGAGAATTAAAATAGAATACCTACGACAGACATAAAAAATCCATCAGTACTGGAAGCAGTGCTGGTGGATTTTTCAATATAAAAGGTATTTCACATTTGCATTTTTCCAAAATCCCAGCCTCCAATAATGGTATTGCTTGCCTGCTCCCTTTCCTTCTGCTATACTAAGAGCGAT
>CAJKMA010000011.1 GCA_905200905.1 uncultured Bacillota bacterium | reverse complement strand
GAAGAAAAATTTGCACAGCAACTAAAAAAAGGTGTATTGGATATGGTTGTGCTGAACTTAATTTCTAAAAAGCAAACTTATGGGTATGAGCTTTTGCAGGAATTGGAACAGCAGGGGGAAGGATTTTTTCAGCTGAAAGAAGGAACTCTTTATCCGGTACTATATCGTCTGGAGGACAGTGGATTGATTGAGGCCTCCTGGAAGATGAGTGAGGGCAGGACTGCACCTAAGAAGTATTATCAAATTACAGAAAAGGGAAAGCAGATGTATCATGCCTATGAAAGCATCTGGGAAGATTTTCATGCATGTGTAGAGAAATTGTGCGGGAGGGAAATACTATGACAGAAGAGCAGAAGAAAATTAAAAAATATGTCAATGCCATTGAGTGGCATTTGAAGGTCCCTTTGGAGATAAAGGCCAGAATCAATAGTGATATTGGGACAGAGATACATCTACGTCTGGAAGCTGGAAAAACCATAGATGAGGTGATGGCAGAAATGGGGACGCCCAAAGAGGTGGCACAACGGTTTAACACAGAACTGAAAGAGCAGACGTTAAGAAAGCATCCTCTGCGGTTTTTGTTCCTGGCGCTAGGAATCTTTCTTGTGATAGGAATTGTAGTAGGAAGTATGAATCATTTTTGTCCTTTGACACTGAGGCAAGAGGAGATTTCGATTATTGGCGGTGCTGATGGACCGACTTCTATATATGTGGAAGATGCTTTTCCAGGGCGGTATCTCGGATATTGGATATCTGAGATTGGACTGTGTTTAGGATGTATCGGGGCATATTTATTGCTTCTTTATGGAAAACAGGCTGCGCCCAAAGGCTGCAAAAGCACGATGATTTTGTCCGGAATCGGTTTTATGATGAATTTTATGATACCAGGAATGCTTCAATGGAGATTTGCTTTTGGAATTTCCACAATTGAGATAGCGCCAGGTTTTGTTTTGAATTTAGTAGTGTTTCTAATTGCTGCTTTGAGATTAAAAAATAGTTGATAAAACTATGTTATATATTATGTAGTAATAGATGATGAAGGACCTGAAAAGATTATGGAAGTACGAAGGTTTGCATATAACAAACAGAATCGTGAGGAGTTAATTTAAAACTCTAAGCTTTAGGAGTGACTTGTCTCCTTATTTGTGATACAATAGTAAACTACATTCTTGCTTTTACAAAAAGGGGACTACTATGAGTGACGGAAAGAAATATTTAAACTTTGTAATAGAAAAGCTGAAGATGCGTCTGGATGAGGTGCAGCATTCCATTCAGGAAGGGCAGAAGGAAATCGAAGGAATGCATGAATATTACTGGGAAAACTATACAGAAATGGACCAGTATGGATATGAAAATTTTGATAATCAGCAGGCTTTGCTTCATCAAGTTAATGCAAATCAAGAACAGTTAGCATTAAAGCACAGGCTTGAGACCATGCTGGATTCTCCATTTTTTGGAAGAGTGGATTTTTGTTATGAAGGAGAAGAAGAGTCAGAGCATTTTTATATTGGCATTGGAAATTTTGGAGAACAGGCAGGACATGTGCCTTTGATTTATGATTGGAGAGCACCGGTAAGTGGTTTGTTTTATGATTTTGATAAAGGACCTGCCAGCTATGAGGCTCCAGTTGGTCTTCTAGAAGGAGAGGTGACCTCTAAATGGCAGTATAAAATTCGCAATCGGAAAATGGTTTATGAATTTGAAAGTGATGTAAAGATTGATGATGAAATCTTAAAAGCAGAGCTTGGGAGCAATGGGGATGTGCAATTGAAAAACATTGTGCGCACCATTCAGAAAGAGCAAAATGCCATTATCCGAAACACCAGTGATCGCATTATGGTGATTCAAGGGGCAGCCGGAAGTGGTAAAACTTCAGTGGCATTGCATAGAATTGCTTATCTTTTGTATCATGATCGCAGGCAAATGAAATCTTCCAATGTTTTGATTTTATCTCCAAATAGCGTATTCTCGGATTATATTTCTCATATTTTACCAGAGCTTGGAGAAGAAAATATTCAGGAAATGAGTTTTGATTTGTTTGCCTATAAAGAATTACGGGATACCGTATCAGACTGTGAAGACCGCTATGATCAAATAGAGAAGGAACTGGAGGGAGGTTTTCACAAGAGACAGCAGGAGCAGTATGAGCGAAAACAATCCCAAGAGTTTCTGACTGAGGCAGAGGGATTTTTACTGGGGCTGGAAGATAGTCTTATGGAATTTCAAGATGTGGAGTTTCGTGGTTTGGTGAAAACAGAGGCAGAACTGGTGGAACTGTTTTATTTTAAATTTCAGGAGATTCCTTTGTTGGACAGGATGGATGCTCTGTTGGAGTATTTTATAGATGAATATGAAACGCTTCATAGCTGTATCTTATCGGAAGAGGATACGGATGCTTTGAAAGAAAAGTTCAGAAAGATGTATCGAACCAGAGACCTGTATGTGCTGTATAATGAATTTTTAGATGAAAATGGTTATGATTGCTTGCCGAAGGTATCTTATGAGAAAAGAGTCTTAGCTTATGAAGATGTGTACCCTATGATGTATTTGAAATACCGTCTTTTTGGAAGAGGGAAGCAAAAAGGAATCAAGCATTTGGTTATTGATGAAATGCAGGATTATTCTTATCTGCAATATGAAATTTTAAAGGAGTTATTTCCTTGTAAGATGACAATTTTGGGAGATCGGGCTCAGACTATGGAAGCCAAAAATCAAGATGTGTTGACCTTTTTACCTCATATTTTTGGAAAGCAAATACGAAAGATTATCATGGACAAAAGTTACAGAAATACCGTGGAAATTGCTTCTTATGCAAATCAGCTTACTGGAATTACAGATGTACGACTATTTGAACGTCATGGAAAACCAGTAGAAGAACAGAGCTTTGTAAGTCTCGATACGGCTTTGGAACAAATACTTGAAAATCTAAAGCTTATGGAGGATGAATACGAGACGGCAGCATTGCTTACCATGACAGAAGCGGAGGCCAGAGTGGTTTTTGGTTACTTAAAAGAAAAAATGCCAGAGATTTCTTATCTGGATAAGAACAGTAGTACCTTCCAAAAAGGTCTTACAGTGACAACCTTTTATCTGGCAAAAGGATTGGAATTTGACCAAGTGTTTGCTATTTGCCGAACAGAAAAGACACCACTTTTGAAACAGGCGGAATACATTTGTGCTACCAGGGCGCTTCATGAGCTATATATGTACACCTTGGAATAAAAGAGGAGGATGTTGCTATGAATACGTTGGAAGTATTAGATGAATTGCAGAGGAAAGCCATGGCTGACCAAGAAATCCGAAGTGCACTTTTAAAGACCAGACAAGAGCAAGATCCCTTAAGGGCATTTTGTAAAAAGGCAAGGGAATTAGGATATGAACTTTATGAAATGGAATTAGTGGATGCAGGAGAACACCTTTATGCACAAATGAAACGAAGTACCAATGGAGGAGGAGAAAATTCTCCTATGTTAGAGGGTGAAGATGATTTTTATGAATTGTTTTTTGCCGGCATAGAAGGAGGGAAAAATCATGACCAGAAGTGAAAAATTAAGTAACTTATTTTGTGAAGATTATCGAGTCATTGACTTTTTGCCGAAAGCAGTACCGGAAACAGCAGGAGACTTTTTTGGTGAAGCAGAAAGTTATTTTTTGTGTGATAAACAGCTTCAGGATTTCTGTACAAAAATAATCTCTATTGTTTTAAAAGTTTTGTGCTACTATCCGTTCGATATTTATGTGGAGGAATATGTACCATTTGTAAACAAGCGGGAAGGGTGGCTGAAGGATAAAAGCTGTGAAATGATTATCCGCCTTTTGAAAAAAGTAATTTTAAAGAAAAGAGGACAAATCGATATTTTATTAGGAACAGAAAATTCTATTATCAGCATATCCGGTGGTGCGTTAAGTGTTGCAGTATATCATGAAAGTGATTCTTTGCGAGAGTTACTGGATCATCTTGTAAAAACGGAAGGTTTATATTACTGGAAATACAGAGCATAGAAACATTATTTTCACCTGGATTTTACAGAGACCTAATTTTAGTGTGATAGGAAAAAATAGGCATATTCTCTAGAATAGGAGCATATAGTTATACAGTGTTGCAAATATTTTAGAAAGAATTGAAGTGCCTTATGAAAAAAACAGGAAACAAATTAAAAGAAAATCTGAATCAGAAAGATTTTATTGCAAAAGGACAGTGTGTAATACATCTTCTGATGACAAAGCTGGAAATTATTAATGTAGAACTGTCTGTTCGATTAAAGCGGGACGTGATTCAGATGAAAACAGGAAGATTGAAAACTTACAAGAGTACCTGTAAAAAAATGAGTAAAAAAGGATTGGAAAAAAATTTTTCTGCTGCCTTGGAAAATATTCATGATCTTATTGGTGTTCGTGCGGTGTGTTCGTATGTGGATGATATTTATCTGGTGCAGAAAATGCTGGAGGAACAGGGGGATATAAATGTCCTGAAAGTGAAAGATTATATTAAGAATCCTAAGGAATCTGGATATCAAAGTCTCCATATGATTCTGGAGGTTCCTCTGGTGTTTCAGGGGGAAACTCAATGGGTGAAAGCAGAGCTTCAGCTTCGTACTGCTGCTATGGATTATTGGGCAAATCTGGACCACCAACTGCGCTACAAAAAAGAGGACAGCAGAACCCATGCAGTGACCATTGACCAAGAATTAAAAAAATGCGCGGAAATTGTAGAATACTTGGATCGAACCATGCTGGGAATTAGAAGACAAATAGAAAATATTTAGAGGACAGAAAGAGGAGAAATGTATGCTTCGTGAAATTGATTTGAAAGCTGTTTCAGATGGCAGATTATACAGACAAAATGATATGGTAAAAGTAGGTTGCAATGACTGCAAGGGTTGTTCTGATTGTTGCAGAGGGATGGGAAGTTCTATTGTGCTAGATCCCTATGACTGCTTTTTATTGTGCAAAAATCTGGAAGAAAGTTTTGAAACTTTATTGTCTTATGCGATAGAACTTCAGATAGTAGATGGAGTTATTCTGCCAAATCTGAAAATGACAGAAAAAACAGAAACGTGTACCTTTTTAAATGATCAAGGGAGATGTAGCATTCACAGTTTTCGACCTGGATTTTGCAGGATGTTTCCTCTTGGAAGAATTTATGAGAATCAGGGGTTTCAATATTTTCTTCAAGTTCACGAATGTGCTATGGAACCAAAAAGCAAAATAAAAATTAATAAGTGGCTTGGTATACCGGATATTCGAAGATATGAAACTTTTGTTACCGACTGGCATTATTTCTTGAAGAAAGTGGAAAATGTTTTGAAAAATTTTGAGGATGAAAGCTCCTTGAAGAGTATTTCTATGTATCTGCTGAAGAATTTTTATCTTACTCCTTATGATTACAGTCAGGATTTTTATCCTCAGTTTCAGGAACGTTTAGAGAAAGCAAAGAAATTTTTTGCTTAAAAATGATAGAAAAATAGGTCTATTGTTCATTCAGCGAGTTCGCCGGAACAATAGACCTATTTTTACAAGAAGCGGCGGATTGGAATTGTGAGAACTCGAAGGAGTCCATAAAAAATGGTTTTCCCTAGGCTCATTTCTTTTTCTTTGTAATGTTCACCATAAACATAGGTGCCATCTTCTCCCATGGTTCTGCTGTAGGTTTTATCTTGTTCCACTTCGTTTGCAATTGTTGCGTTTAATTCTATAGAATCCACAGCTAACATTAATTCAGTGTCCTGGTATGTACTTCGCATATCCATGTTATAGGAACCAAGAATGGTCATGTGTTCATCAATGAGCAAGGCTTTGGTATGGCAGGAGTGTTTTCCCATAAATTCATGAACTTTTGCTCCAGTGTTCCAAATCTTTTGTTTTTGGTTCAGATAGTCTGTACAGCCCCAGGGATTGGCTCCGCTGGAAACTGCATTGGTGATAATCTCAATGTTGGTGCCATTCGAGGTAAGCTCTGTTAAATCCTGATACATTTCTTTTCCACAGATAATATAAGGTGTGTAAACCGTTACCTCTTTGCCTTGCTGCATAAGCTGGGTTAAAGCATACCACATCCAGGGCTCCTTGTTGTCTGAAGTAATGGGATTGGAGAGCAGGGAAATTCGGTTGGTTTCCATGGTGAGTTTTTCCCAGTTCCATGTCTCATAGGATTCAGGGTATAATTCTTGCAATTTTTTATAACGGTTTTCTAATTCTACAGCACATGCACTGATTTTTTCAGTTTTTCTGGAACAGGTATAATTTTGGCTATCAGGGCTTTTCCATACATTTTCAAAATAGTCCAGAACCTGCAAAAGAGAAGAATCCTCGGCAGAGGTAGCTTCGTAAACAAATAATTCACGGTCAATGTTTTTAGAAGAAGAGTAGTCGCCAAGGAAAAGATTGGTCGTATTTCGTCCTCCTAAAAGATACATTTTTTTATCAATGATAAAGTACTTATCATGAAGTCTTGCTTGAATATTCCAAGGTTTAAAAAAATTTATCGGGTTATAAATTTTGACGTTGACATTTTCTTGGGACACAAAGGCTTGAAACCAGGGCTTTCCTTTTGACCCATTTAAGTCCAGAAATCCGCTGAAACCGTCAACGATAACACGAACTTTAACCCCTCTTTTGGCAGCGCTGGAAAGGGCAGCCATCATATCCTTTCCTGCTTGGTCAGCATTGAAATCAAAAGTGGAGAGAATGATTTCTTCTTCTGCTTCCTCCACCATACGTAAGCGGTACTGCAAAGCCTCTACATTATCATCAAGATAGGCAACACGCTCTGTTCCCACAGATTCACTTACAAAATTACGTTTGGCAAAAGTTTCCTGGAAAGAAGAGGAAACTTTTTTGTGTGCCACATAGGGAAGGGTCAAAGCACTGATGTAAACCAGTACAAAAACAAAAATAATCCAGCCACAGGGAATTTTTTTCATATGTGATACCTCCTATGCTTCTGGTGTATTTTGAACCTTTTTAGGAAACAGTTTATCTTTGAAAAATAAAATGAATGCTAGTAGGATAATGCCAATGGAAATAAATTGGGAAGTAGAAAGAATTCCTACAGCTCCTCTGTCGTCTGAACGGAGAAATTCCAGGAAAAAACGTCCCACTCCGTAAAGGAGCATATAAAGAAAGCCTACATTTCCAGTTTTTTTACTATGTTTACTGTATGTCAGTAAAAGAAACATAATGAGAAAATCTCCGGCAGAAGATAAAAGCTGGGTGGGAATCAATTTGACTCCAGAAGGCGCCAGACTTCCTTCGGGGAATGTGATACCCCAAAAAGCATTGGTTTCTTTTCCATAACAGCATCCAGCTAAAAGACAGCCAATGCGTCCAAATCCCTGGGCCAAAGCAACAGAGGGAGCCAGGAGATCAAAATATTCCAGGAATTTCAGATGTTTTATCCGGCAGTAAATCATAGCAGCTAGAACACCGGTAATGATTCCTCCGTATACCACGAATCCTTCCGAACCCAGAACACTCATGGGATTTTTTAAAAAGTCAGGAAATTCTACAATTACATATAAGGCTTTTGCTCCTACAAAGCCAAAAAGAACGCCGAAAATAGCAATATCCAGAACGGCTTCATCACTCATAGATTTTTTTCTGGCGCGGTACATGCCCATAGCAATACATACTAAGATACCAAGGGCAATCATAAGACCATACCCATGTACCGTAAACGGCCCAATGGAAAATAATTCATTCTTCATAATGTCAACTCACTTTCTGCTTTTTTGATACCACAAAATGCGGAATCATCCGCCAGGTATTTTTGTATTATAACACCTTTTCTATAAAAAAGCATTATAGACTTTTTTTCGGAACCTGCAAGTGTTAAAATAGAAAACAGAATTATTTATGGAAGAGGAATTTTTATTATGAGATTATTACATACTGGGGACTGGCATCTGGGAAAATTACTGGAAGGGAAAAGCCGGCTGGAGGAACAGCGTCATGTGCTGGGACAGTTTGTTTCCTTTGCAGAAGAAACCAAAGCGGAGGTCATCTGTATTGCCGGTGATATTTTTGATAATGGACATCCTTCAGCAGCAGCAGAAAGCTTGTTTTATGAGACTTTAAAGAAATTAAGTAACCATGGCACACGTCTAGTGCTGGTAATTGCAGGAAATCATGACCAACCCTCAAGACTAGAGGCAATTGTTCCACTGGTGCAGGAGCATGGAATTCTGATTTATGGAACACCAAAAACAAAACTGCCTTCTGGGAAATATGGAACGTTTATGGTTCAGTCTTTGGACGAGGGTGTGTTTTCTGTGACAATTCATGGGGAAAAGGTGGTTTTTGTCTGTGTTCCTTATCCCAGTGAAAAAAGTCTTAATGAAATTTTATATAAGGAGGAAGACGAAGAAAGAAAAAGGGCTGCAGATTATAGCCAGAAGGTGAAAGCTTTATTTCAGCAAAAAGCTGCCTGGTATGAAGAAGATACGGTGAATGTCCTAATGAGTCATGTTTTTACTCTTGGTTGTGTAAAAGATGGTTCTGAACAGGGGATGATATTAGGAAACAGTTATCTTCTGCCCTTGGAGGTGTTTCCAAAAGAGGCGCAGTACGTAGCTTTGGGACATGTTCACAGGCCCCAAAAGGCTGTGGGAAGTCAGGGTAAAATCCGTTATAGTGGTTCCCCTCTTCCTTACCGCCTTCAGGAGACCGTGATTGCAAAACAGTGCTTTTTTGTGGAGCTACATCCAGGGGAAGAGCCTAGGGTACAGGAATATTATTTTGATAATCCAAAACCTATAGAAAAATGGGTGTGCAGGGATTATGAGGAGGCATTAAAACGCTGCCAGGAGCATCAGAACAGACCTTGTTATGTGTATTTACAGATTCATACAGATACCTATATACGGGAGGAACAGTTAAAAGAACTGAAAAAATATAAAGAGGACATTCTGGAAGTGATTCCCTTGTTTTCTTCTTGGGAAACAGAGGAGACAAGGGAAACTTTTTTTGAAAAGAGCTTTGAAGAATTATTTTCCAGTTATTATACAGAGAAAAAAGGAGTGGAGCCGGAGAGGGAAGTGGTAGAGCTGCTTCTGGGGCTTTTAGAGAAGGAGGGGGAAGATGCGTCCGGTTTGGATGAAGATTAAGGGACTGAATAGTTTTCTGGAGGCCCAGGAGGTGGATTTTGAACTACTTGGTAATCAGGGCTTGTTCGGGATTTTTGGTCCTACAGGAAGTGGGAAAAGTAGTATTTTAGATGGTATGACTTTGGCCCTTTATGGTACAACTGCCAGAAATAGTGCAAATTTTATCAATGTGAATACAGACAAGGCTGCTGTGGACTACATATTTTCTGTAAAGGAAAAACAGATGAAAACTTATCAGGTTTCCAGAGGTTTTCGCAGGGGAAAAGAGGGAACCATACGTAGTGATGGCGCGAAATTTATAGATTTGACTGGCAAGGAGCCAGTGATTCTGGCAGATCGGGTGGGGACAGTCAATGAGAAGTGCAGGGAGGTACTTGGATTGTCTAAGGAAGATTTTTTCCGAACGGTTGTGCTTCCCCAGGGAAAGTTTTCAGAATTTTTGAAGTTGGAGGGCATGGAACGAAATAAAATGCTGGAGCGTTTGTTTCATCTGGAACAGTATGGAGAACGTCTGGCGATTTTGGTGAAAAACCGTGCGGCTCGTTGGGAAGGAGAAAAGAGGGAAAAAGAAGGTGCCCTATCCAGGTATGAACAGATAAGCCAGAGGAACATACAGAATTTAGAGGAAATGGGGCAGAGGCTTGTTCAGGAGCTTGGGAATCAGGAAAAGCAGCAAAAAAAAGTTCGGGAACAGCTAGAAGAAGGAAAAACGGTGTTGGCGCTGCAAACAGAATATGAAGCTGTCGAAGCACAGCTTTTTACTCATAAGAAAGAAGCAGAAGCCATGGAGAAATTGAGGATTCGGATACAACAGGCAGAAACGGCAAATGCTCTTTTTGTCTGGCTTTTGGATGCACAAAATGCACAGAAGCAACAAATGGCGGCGCAGGCAGCTAAAGACACAAGCCTTTCTCTTTGGCAGGAAAAACAGGAAGCGCTTACCATAGCAGAAGCAAAAAAACAGGAGGCTCATAATCAGGCAGAAAAAGAAAAACCAGTTTTGCAGCTTCAGCAGGAGTTGATAAAGCAGGCTTTGGAGCTGGAAGCAGAACGAAAAAAATTGGCTTTGGAGTTTGAAGAGAAAAGCCTGGAAAAACAAGAAATAGATAAGAAGTTAGCAGATGCTCAGAAAAAAATGACAACGCTTTTGCAGGATATTGAAAATCGTAAAAAGCAAAAAGAAAGTTTTAGACAAGAGGTGGAAAAAGCAACCGTTCCAAGTTTTATAAGAGAAGCCGCAGAAGAGGGAAACCGTCTCACACTGCTGCTTGGACAGTTGAAAAAACAGAACAAGGATGCAAGGAGAAAAGGAGAAAGACAAACAGAGCAGCTTCAGGCATGTGAGCAGGAACTGAAAAAAATAGAGCAAATAGCAAAGGAGGAAGAGGGGAAGAAAAAGCATCTGGAAGAAAAAAGAAATCTTTTAAAGAAAACATTAGAAGATTTTGCTTTCTTAGAAGTGGAAAAACAACAGCTTTTCCAGCTAAAAGAAGAATATGAAAAGGCGTGCCAGATAAAGAAACAGGTAAAAGAACAGCAGAAAGTTTATGAAGAAACCAAAGGAAAGTGGAAGAAGGCAAAAGAGAAAGAACAAGAAGCTCTAGAAAAAAAGGAGATAGGAGAGCAGCAGTATTTACAGCATTTAGCCGGAATCCTAGCAGCAGAATTAAAAGAGGGAGAACCCTGTCCTGTGTGTGGCAGTATTCACCATTTTGCTCAGACTAGAAGTTTGGAAGAAGCGACTGTTGACTGGATGTTAGAAAAGGAAAAAGCAGAAAGAGCATTTCAGGAGAGCCTTGCTAAGACCTCTGCTTTGGAAGCGTCTTTGGAGCATATTGGGAAAAATTTACATACCCTTCAAAAAGAATGGGAGGAGATGCAAAAACGGGAGATAGGAGAAAAAATCAAAAGTCTAGAAGCATCCTGTGAAGAAAAAGAAGGTATGCAAAAAGCAGCAAAACAGGAACTGGAGGAAAAGGAAGCAGCCTTGGAGCAGTCCGTGGAGAATTTGCAGAATTTTCAGAAGCAGTTTGCTGCAGGGGAAGCCCGCAAAGAAACACTGATTCATTCCATAGAAGAAATACAGCAGGAGTGTCTGCGCTTGGCAGAAGAGGAAAAGGTACCAGAACAGAAGCTTTTGAAATTGAAAGAAGCATTTTGTCAAGAAGATTTTTGCGCTTTTTATGAGGAGGTGCAGAGAAAACAAAGAGAAGCAGAAGAAAAACAGAAACAGCAAAATTTATTGGAGACTCAGATTGAAGCAAGAGTAGCAAACAGCGAAAAAGGACGAAAACTTATAGAAGCCTTGCAGACCACGCAAACAGAGTTGCGTATTTGGCTGGAGCAAAATGGAAAACGTATGCAAGAGCTTTTGGAACAGATACAGAAAAAAGCAGGGAGAACACAAAAACTAAAAGAGCAGCAAATCAGTCTGGAGGTCGCTTTAAAAAATCTGGAAAGTGTCCAGGAAGAAACACAAAAGAAATGGGAGAAACTACAAAAAGAAGAAAGAATTGCAAAGGAACAGTATGCAGAGCAAAAAGTGCTGGCAGAAACTGCAAAAGAACAGGCAAAAGAAAAACAATGTTTACTCCAAAAAAACATGGAACAAGCAGGTGTAAGGGAAGAAGCCTGGATTGAAAATCACCGAGAGGAAGAAAATAAATTGCATATATTTCAGAATCAGGTGACGGTTTATGAAAATCAGGGGATGAAATTAGAGAATCAGAAAATGCAGGTTCTGGCCAAATTGGGGGATAGAAAAATTTTAAAAGAAGAGCTTACCGCTTTTTTCCAGGAAGAGGAAACGTTGACGAAGACGATTATCCAGAATAACAAAGAGCTTGGAGCTGTGAAACAGGAATTGGAGCAGACCAGGAAGGCCTGGGAGGAAAAGAAGGAGTTGTTGCAAAGGTTAGAAGTCATTTATCATCAATTAGATTTACTTTCGGAGTTAGAAGGATTGTTTCGTGGAAAGCGTTTTGTAGAATATGTTTCTCGGTATTATCTGGAATATGTTTCTAGGGAAGCGGATGTGCAGCTTCGCCAGATGACTGGCAGCAGTTTCGGATTAGAAACAGATGGCTCTGGTTTGTTTTTGATTCGGGATTACAAAAATGGAGGAGTTTTGCGTCCGGCTTCTACCTTGTCAGGGGGAGAGACCTTTATGGCATCCCTGGCGCTGGCGCTGGCCCTGTCCTCCCAGATTCAGATGAAAGGTACAGCGCCGTTGGAACTTTTCTTCTTGGATGAAGGATTTGGAACTTTGGACGAAAACTGTCTAGAGGTGGTCATGGAATCTTTGGAGCATATCAGAACGAAGAAACGGATGGTTGGGGTGATTACCCATGTGGAAGATATTAAGGCCCGAATTCCAGTGAAACTTTTGGTAGAGCCTGCCAAAATGGGGGAAGGCGGAAGTAAGTTACGAATTGAGACGGAATAATTGTAGAAAGAAAGGAAGTACCACATGATATCTCATGAATGTTTAGAAGAATTTATTTGTCAGTTTCCAGTATATCAGTATGCTTTTTTTAAACCTGAGGAAATCGATTTTTCCTTTCGGGTGCGCTGGATTTGCCAGCAGGAGTGTGAGCGCTATGACAGTACCTGGGCCTGTCCTCCCGCAGTGGGAAGTGTGGAGGAGTGCAGAAAACGCTGCCTGGAATATGGGGAATGTTTCCTGTTTTCCACCATTGCAGAGGTGTCGGATGTTATTAATTTTGAAGAGACCCTTGCTACCAGAAGAGGACATGAGGAAATTACAGCTGCCATAGAAGCTTTTATTCGTAGTCAAGGAACGGAATGTATGGCTCTTTCTACGGAGTCTTGCGATTTGTGCGAGCATTGTGCTTATCCGGATGCCCCCTGTAGATTTCCGGAAAAAATGCACCCTTGTGTGGAAAGCCATGGAATTATTGTTAGCGAATTGGCAGAAAAATATAATATGGAGTTTACTTTAAGCCCAAATCAGATTTTGTGGTTTGGTATCATTTTTATGAAAGAAAGCGCATAGGTTATGATAAGAAGCAGAATCCGGAGGCTTAGCTGTGAACAGAAGGTTTCGCAATTTTACAGGGAAAATTGGCGATTCCCTGCAGATTCCCAGGGATTTGTCTTACGGAGAATCCGTACTTACCCTTACAGGTTCCAGGGAATTGTATATTGAAAACTATAAATGCATCCGGAAGTATGAAGATACCTGCATTCTCCTGTTGTCTCCCCAGAACAGGATTCAGATTGAAGGAAGTGGGCTTGTGATTGATTATTATACGGATGTGGAGATGAAGATTACAGGAACCATCTGCAGAATTTCATTTTTTTAAAAGGAGGCTGTGTAGGTGCAGGACTGGAAATATTATAGTAGAGGATATGTACGCATTCGTGTGTGTACTCCAAGTCCAGAGCGTTTCTTGAATTTGTGCAGCTATCACAAGATTCAAATATGGAACCTGATATACCGAGAGCAAGCGTATGAAATGAATGTGACCATTGCTGGCTTTTACCGCATGAAGAACATATGCAGAAAAACACACAGCAGAATCAAGATTCTAAAGAAATATGGACTGCCTTTCTTTTTTTACAGAAACCAAAAAAGAAAGGCATTTTTTATCGGTTTTTGTCTTGGATTTCTTCTTCTTTGTTTGTTATCCAGACATATTTGGAATATTCATGTGGAGGGCAATGTTCATAACAGCACCCAGAGTATTTTAAAGTATCTGGAAGAACTGGAAGTGTATCATGGAATCCTGAAAAAGGAGGTAGACTGTGCTTTTTTGGCAGAAAAACTCAGGGAAGAATTTCCGGATTTTACCTGGGTGTCTGCTAAAATTTCTGGAAGTCGCCTGCTTTTGGAAGTACAGGAAAATGAAACCTACCAGCATGATAACAAGGAGGAAGCAGGTGCTTCTGATTTTGCCAGTGATAAAAATGGAATCATTGTGTCTATGGTTACCAGAACAGGAACCCCATTGAAAAAAATAGGAGATACCTGTAAGAAGGGAGAAGTTTTAGTAAGCGGACAGTTAGAACTGTATAACGATAATAAAGAAGTCAGCGGATATGCTTATACAGATGCAGATGCAGATGTGTATGTACAGCATGATTTGGAATATTATCATGCATTTTCTATGACCTATGAAAAGCCAGTTTATACAGGGAAAAAGAAAAAGGGTTATGTTTTTCGTGTAGGAAGTTATTATATGACTTTGAAGCCCAGGTGTACCTGGCAGGAGTTTGATACCGTTACCAAACTCAAACAGCTTCGGATTACAGAGAATTTTACTTTGCCAATCTTCTTGGGTACCAGCCTGGATTATGCCTATGAAAAACAGATGTTTACTTATACCGAAGAGGAGGCTAAGACTAGGGCCATTGATAAGCAAAAGGCACTTCTTAAAACTTTAGAGGAAAAGGGGGTTCAAATCTTGGGGAATCGTGTTAAAATAGGAATACATAAGGGTGTTTGTATTGCAAAAGGAACGTTGACTGTAATAGAAAAGACAGGGCAGCAGGTTCCGATGCAGATACCACAAGAGCCAGCAGAAAGGAACGCAGACGTAAATGAGTAATATTTGTGAAGAAAAGATGGAATTGCCTGCAGAACATGAGAGAAATGTGTTCGGTCAGTTTGACGAACATGCAAAGAAAATAGAGAAGACCCTGGGAGTAACATTGATTTCCAGGGATGGACAGCTGAAAATCCTGGGACCAAAGCCAGCCTGCGATCAGGCGGTTCAGATCTTAAAAGAGTTTTTGGAATTATCAAAAAGAGGAAATGTAATTAACCAGCAGCATGTGAATTATGCTCTGTCTCTTACCATGGAAGAAAAAACTTCAGTGATGACAGAAATTGATAGGGATTGTATCTGTCATACTTTAAATGGAAGACCCATTAAACCGAAAACGCTGGGGCAAAAGGAATATGTGGATGCAATCCGGAAGAAAATGATTGTATTTGGTATTGGACCAGCAGGAACTGGAAAAACTTATCTGGCTATGGCTATGGCGATTACTGCTTTTAAAAATGATGAGGTGGGACGTATTATTCTCACCCGTCCAGCCATTGAAGCAGGGGAAAAACTGGGCTTTCTTCCAGGAGATTTGCAAAGTAAGGTAGACCCTTATTTAAGACCTCTTTATGATGCACTTTATGAAATCATGGGAGCAGACAGTTTTGCAAAGAACATGGAAAAAGGATTGATTGAAGTAGCGCCTTTGGCTTATATGAGGGGACGTACCCTGGATAATGCATTTATTATTTTAGATGAGGCGCAAAATACTACCCCAGCCCAGATGAAGATGTTCCTTACCAGAATCGGATTTGGTTCTAAAGTAATTATTACAGGAGATCTCTCCCAGAAGGATTTGCCTTCTGGAACCCGTTCAGGTTTGGATGTGGCCCTACATGTTTTAAAGAAAGTGGAGGACATTGCGTTTTGCCAGCTTACCAATAAAGATGTGGTGCGTCATCCGTTGGTGCAGAAAATTGTACAGGCGTATGATGAATATGAGAAAAAGGAAAAGCCAGACAAACCAGAGAAGAGAGAACGCCTAAACAGGAAAGATAGTAAATCACAAAATCGAAAAGACAGAAGAAGATAAGGAGATTATAATGACATTCAATATTGAATTGGAATATGAAAAACCTCTGGAATTTGATTACGAAGCATTGGCAAAACAGGTAGCAGAGGAAGCTTTGGAGTTTGAGGGATGTCCTTATGAGACGGAAATTAATTTAGTACTTACAGGAGAAGAGGAGATTCAGGCTGCAAATCGGGAATTTCGAGACATAGATCAGGTGACAGATGTGCTTTCCTTTCCAATGCTGGAATATGATACGCCTGGGGATTTTTCTTATGCAGAGGAGGATGATTCCTGCTTTCATCCAGATACAGGAGAACTGATGTTGGGAGATATTATGATTTGTATTCCAAGAATGCAGGAGCAGGCAGTAAGCTATGGACATGGAGAAGTACGGGAGTTTGGTTTTTTAATTGCCCACAGTATGCTGCATCTTATGGGGTATGATCATATGACCCCAGAGGAAGCAGAAGTTATGGAGGGAAAACAGGCAAAAATTTTGGAAAATCTGGGAATTACCAGATAAGTGCTGCATAAAGGAGAAAAATACGTCGATACTATAAGTAATTCAGAGAAAGGAGAAACTCCATGAAAAGAGTTATTTATAGTATCGGCCTTTTTCTTGTAGTGCTGTTTCTTTGTTCCGGATTTTTTTTAAGCTATCAGGTGACGGAGATGAAAGAACGGATCAACATTCTGGAAACAAATACAGCAAAGGCACAACAGGAGGTATCGGCCCTGGCCAATATGAGAGGGCAAAATTTTATTTTTGAGCGATATGAAAAGGGGCAGTGGACACAGCAGTCCTACCGAATTTCTGCCTATGGGGCAGATCATGTTGTATTTCGTCAGACAGAGGAAAACAAGAAGCAGGAGGAAGGGTTTGTTTTGCAGGTGGAAGATGGTTATGTAGTTGTGTACCAGAAGGGAAAAGAACAGGTATATGAGTATACGGATATTCCTTTGGAAGCTCTTCCATCGCAGATGCAGTCCCAAGTCTTGTTGGGAAAGCCTGTTGAGAGTCTGGATGCTCTGTATAGTTTTTTAGAGAATTATTCCAGCTAGTTGGATTTTTCTGGTCTGTATCTGGACGAACAGAAAAAAATAGTGTAATATAAAAAAATATGAAATGAATCCAAAGAGGTACACATAAATGAAAATAAGGGAAAAACTGAAAGATAAAAAAAGGGTAGTTATTAAAATTGGATCTTCTTCTCTGACTCATGCAGAGACGGGAAAGCTAGACCTTACAAAACTGGAAATTTTAGTGAGAGAGCTGTCCGACTTACACAACCAGGGAAAGGATGTGATTCTGGTTTCCTCTGGTGCCATTGCAGTGGGACGGGCTGCTATGGGAATTGCACACAAGTCATCTAAACTTTCTGAGAAACAGGCCTGTGCGGCCATCGGACAGGCTAGGCTCATGATGATTTATCAGAAATTGTTTGCTGAATATGGTCAGACCGCAGCCCAGGTTTTGATGACCAAATATACCATGATGGATGATGTAAGTAGGAAAAATGCAAAAAATACCTTTTATAGCCTGCTGGAAATGGGTGCCATTCCAGTGGTAAATGAAAATGATACGGTTTCCACAGATGAAATCGAATTTGGAGATAATGATACCTTATCTGCTTTGGTAGCGGCTTTAGTGGATGCAGATTTACTGGTGCTGCTTTCAGACATAGACGGGCTTTTTACGGATGACCCTCATGTGAATCCCAATGCCAGATTTATTGATTTAGTGGAGCATTTGGATACACATCTTATGGAGATGGGAAAAGGTACCACAGGAAGTAAGGTGGGAACCGGAGGAATGGCAACCAAGCTCTCTGCTGCAAAAATTGCAGGCAGCGCAGGGGCTGATATGGTGATCGCAAACGGTGCAGATTTCCATGTAGTACATAAAATTATGCAGGGCAGAAATCATGGAACTCTGTTTTTGGCAGGAGAGAAAGACGAGTCTGCTTTACAAAAGATGTTTGAGAATTTATAAAGATAGAAAAGGAGTAGGGCATATTATGGATGCAAGGAAAATTCAGAGGATTAATGAACTGGCCAGAAAATCGAAGCAGGAAGGGCTTACCCCATCTGAAAAGGAAGAACAACGTGTTTTGAGGGCAGAATATATTGCTTCTGTACGCATGAATCTTAAGGCGCAGTTAGATAATATTGATATTCAGCAGGAAGATGGAACCATTGTAAATTTGGGAGAAAAATATGGTAGAAAAAAAGCACATTAGGAAAGAGATTTTTGAAAAACGTAAAAATCTAACCCAGGAACAGGCGGAAAAGGATAGCAGGGAAATTTATCAAAAAATCATTACACTTCCTCAGTTTCAGGAGGCAACCTGTGTGTATGCTTATGTGGATTATAATAAGGAAGTTAGCACCAGGGAAATCATTGAACAGGCATGGAGAATGGGAAAACGTGTGGCTGTTCCAAAGGTAACCGGACCTGGAACCATGAAATATTATTATTTGGAATCCTTTGAACAGTTAAAGCCAGGATATTTTCAAATTCCGGAACCAGCCTGGGGAGAAGAAGCACAGGAAGAAGAGGCATTTTTAATTGTGCCTGGAGTGGCTTTTGATGAAAACCGTCACAGGGCAGGTTATGGACAGGGGTTTTATGACCGGTATCTGGCAGCCCACAGAAAACATCCCACAGCTGCAGTGGCTTTTGAATTTCAGATTGTTAAGGAAGTTCCTGCTGAGGCTACGGATGTATTCCCAGATTTGGTAATTACAGAAAAACGAGTGATTCAAGAATAGAAAAGGATGTACATAAACATGCAGGATTATAATATGGAACAAATGATGCAGGCTCCGGTAAAAGAGCCTGAGCGTCAGTATTATTTTATAGAAGAAGCAAAAAAAATGATTGCAGAGAAAAGTAAGAGGCTTGGAAGGCCTTTGACCTTTTGTGTCACAACTTTTGGCTGTCAGATGAACGCCAGAGATTCTGAGAAGCTTACAGGGATTTTGGAACAGATTGGATATGTGGAGGCACAGGAAGAGAAAGCGGATTTTGTCATCTATAATACCTGTACGGTACGGGAAAATGCCAATTTAAGAGTTTACGGACGTCTGGGGTATCTTCACAGCTTGAAAAAGAAAAATCCGCACATGATGATTGGGCTTTGTGGTTGTATGATGCAGGAACCCCAGGTGGTGGAAAAACTGAAAAAAAGTTATTCCTTTGTAAATTTGATTTTTGGAACTCATAATATCTATAAGTTTGCAGAATTGGTGGTTTCTGCTCTTAGTTCAGACCGTATGGTCATTGATATCTGGAAAGACACAGATAAAATCGTGGAAGATTTGCCAAGTCAAAGAAAGTTTCCATTTAAATCTGGAGTCAATATTATGTTTGGGTGCAATAATTTCTGTAGCTATTGTATTGTACCTTATGTGCGAGGTAGGGAGAGAAGCAGAAATCCCAAGGATATTATTCGAGAAATTGAGCATCTGGTAGCAGATGGAGTGGTAGAGGTGATGCTCCTTGGACAGAATGTAAATTCTTACGGAAAAAATCTGGAAGAGCCCATGACCTTTGCACAGCTTTTGCAGGAAATAGAAAAGATTGAGGGATTGAAACGCATTCGTTTTATGACCTCTCATCCAAAGGATTTATCAGATGAACTTATTGAAGTAATGAAAAACAGTAAAAAAATCTGCAGACATCTTCACCTGCCTTTGCAGTCCGGAAGTACGGAGATTTTAAAGGTCATGAACCGAAAATATACCAAAGAACAATATTTGAATCTGGCAAAAAAAATCAGAACTGCTATCCCAGATATGTCCCTTACTACAGACATTATTGTGGGATTTCCAGGAGAGACGGAAGAAGATTTTCTGGAAACCATGGATGTGGTGGAACAGGTGCGCTATGACAGTGCATTTACCTTTATTTATTCCAAACGGACAGGGACTCCGGCAGCAGCCATGGAAAATCAGATACCAGAAGAAGTGGTAAAAGACCGATTTGACCGTCTCTTGGCTAAGGTACAGGAAATTGGCAGGGAAATGTCTTCCAGAGATACCGGAACTATTCAGGAAGTTCTGGTAGAAGAACAGAACAGTCAGGATACACATTTGATGACAGGACGTTTATCCAATAACCTTTTGGTGCATTTTCCAGGAGATGTTTCTCTTCTGGGACAGATTTGCCAGGTACGCTTGGATGAATGCAGAGGCTTTTATTATATGGGCACAAAGATAGGATGAAAAAAGAGGACACATGGGAATTACGATAAAAGACGTGGATGTGGCATCCATTTCACCAATGATGTAGCATCAATTTTATAAACGAGTGGACATAGGTGTTATTCCGGTATCTCCAGATAGTTCATGGTTGCATGACGTTAGTGCGAAATATTCAAGAGCAAACGTTGTATTGAATGGAACAATTCGATATAAGATATATCAGTATGGGCTATTAACTTGTTACTTTACTCCAAATGCATGTGAATTATCTCTTGTAAGTAATAAATCTGGAAGTAAATGTACTAGAATATGGGGAACTTATCAGAGCGGAGGTGTACTGGTAGATAAAGCTACTTCCAATAATGTAATTCAAAGTGGATATGTACTACGTACCAATATTTCTGTACCTAATCCATCTATCGGTGTGATATCTGTTCAACATTGCAATTTCAATAGAACTGATGCAGTTATTCAATCAACAGGTCTTTATGCGGGGAATTTATATGAAGTAAATTTCAGCTTGAGCAATGGAATAACAGAGGGAGCTACTATTATATATAATGGGGGTGTTATTGGCTAGTTTGAATAAGAAAATTCATAGTATGAAAAAAAATTTTAAAGTATATATTTTTTTAATAATCGTGGTGAGTGTGTGCTTTCAATATGGGTGTAATGTATCATCTAAAACTCAGAATAGTCACGAAGCTAATCATGAGGAATTTGAACGTATTTGTTCATATTTGAATGAATCAAAAAAAAATCTTATGCAGATTTTGGAATTATCGGAAGAAGATTTAGAAGTTCAAATTCCATTACTATATAGAGTTGAAAAAGAATTTTATTTCGATGATAAAAAATACTATCCTTGGCTAGAATTTACTGATGAAACAAAAAATGCTCAATTGCTTCGATATGGGTTTTCTTTTACAAATTTGTCTGAAGAAGAAACATTATTGACAGCACAAAAGTTAGTACAGACTATTTCTACAGAACTAGAATTAGAGAATGTTCCAGCGACAAATACTTTTATGAATCCAAGCCAATCGACAGAATCTAATATCAAAGGGATATCTGGTACTACTTATGAAGAATTAGAAAAATGGGACTCCTATCAATTAACAGAAGTTTGGAATAAAGAAGATTGATGTATTTTCAACTGGACATGAGCAAGATTTTTTTACAGGGTGGAAGTGGTGTAATTCTCATAAGAATTGCATATGTTCCGGAAGGATATCCAGCATTTTCAGGAGTATAATACATCCTTTAGAATATTTAGTAATTACAGTGAAGTTATGTAAAATACGAAAACCTGGATACTGAATTTTAAGAAATAGTAATTATAATCCATGATGTTATAAGAGATGCCACTTGTATGGTGTCTCGTAAGCGTCAAACCATACGCCTAACGTCAAAATAAACGCCGCTTTTTAGCGGCGTTGTTTTCTATATTCCTCTGGAAGTTTGTCTGACCAAGGCATCAGATCATCCAGTTTTGTAGAATCTATATTTCCTTGTTCATCACAGAAATTCGGTAATTCTGTGAGTATGTATTTAAAGTAATAATACGGACGAAGATTATTCAGCTTAGCTATTTCGGAAATGCTATACACTAAGGCGCTTGCTGCAGCGCCATTAGCAGTATTATGAAACATCCAATTCTTTTTTCCTAAACAGAAAGTACGTATGAATCTCTCGGATGCTGAATTATCAATCGGGACATCGCCATCTTCAAGAAATGCTCGGAGATACTTTTTCTGGTTGATAATAAATCTTAATCCTTCTTCCGTTTTAGACTTTGGTGAAACGGAACATTGTTCGATCTGTTCTTTTACCCACGCAAAGAAATCCTCAACTAACGGTTTGATGAGCTCCTGCCGCTTTTGAAGACGTTCCTGTGATGAAAGCATTTTTAATTCGGTATCGATAGTATAGAATTCACCGATTTTTTGAGTACATGCTTGGTAGGCAACGGATTGCTTTACCGCTTTTGGATCTTTTTTATCAGCAATTTTTACTGCATCTGCAAAGGATCTACGGGCATGCGCCCAGCAATTCGCATTTGTAACATTTGGTAGTTTTTTCGTGTTTTTTAGAGTGTCTCATAAAAAAACTAATTCGCCCAGGCGAGTGATTTGATGTTTACGGTGTCTCTTTTTTTGATTTTTATTTTTTTCCATATTCATATGAAATTTTAAAACAGGAGGAAGTTAGAATGAATAAAGAAATGAAATTCTGTGATGTAATTAAAATGTGTCCTGCAAATGGGTTCGATTTTATGACTCAGAGCGGCTATCTCCGACTAACCACTCATGATGCAAATAAATTAACTCCGGATTCCATTATTTACGGTCATCCTGGTTTTCCAGACATGAAGCAGGCTTTTTGCGTAGGAGAGTTGTGGGATTTGAATGTCATGTATCTTTCTGAACGCAATGGGATAATTAGCGGTTTGGTTTGAATTCGATTCATGGAGTTTTGGAAAACAATGCAGCCATATGACAGCATTTTATATAACAACTTCTTTTTACAGTTAAAAGACTACCATTGTAATGGGAGCAGGGGATGTTAGACCACGGAAAATCTGTTGCAATTAAGGAAGTAACCATTACTCAACATGCAGGAGGAAAACTTGCAAATGGATATGCAGATGCCGAACAGCTTAATTTCAAACTGAGGAAAAAGATGCTTTTATAGCGTCTTTTTTTCTTGCCAAAAATTCAAAATCCTTTTCTTGTTTACTATGCTGAAAAAAGGGAATCATGACGAAAATACGAAAGCAAACCGTTTAAATCAGTGATGAAAACTTTTTTCTCCCATATTTCAAAAGAGTATGCGGAAAGGAGGATGTCCATGTTGAAAGAATTGCGGGAAGAAAAGATTCTGCTTTCACTAGGTGAAGTCAGCGAACTGCTTAATATCTCATATGGCAAAGCTAGGAATTTTACATTTGAGCAAAATATGCAGGTCCGTATAGGGAGAAGAATTCTGGTGCATAGAGCAAAATTAGAGAAATGGATTAATGAACAAGTTAAATGAAATTGGATGCGGATATATTCGGTTTTATCTTGAATAATATCCATAAATTTGATAAGATGTTAACCGAATATGATAAGTATCCTTGTTTCTCGGAAACAAACGTAGGAATAAGGAGGTTATGATATGGGAAAAAATTTAAAAGGAAAAAGTATAGGGCGTGGCATCTGCCAACGTAAGGATGGTCTTTATCAGGCAAAAATTTACATGAAAGGGAGTCCAAAACCTACCTACCTTTATGATTCTAATTTAAACAATCTCCGGGCAAGAAAAAAACATTTGGAATTCATGAAAACCAAAAACCTTTCTACCATTCAATCAATGATGATACTGAATGAGTGGTTTGACCAATGGATGGAAACAGTCTGTGCAGTAAAATTGAAAAACACAACAATCCGAAATTATTACGACAACTACAACAGGATAAAAGGTTCAATAGGACATATCAAACTGCTTGATCTGAATCAAATCAGCATTCAAGACGCAGTGAATGATTTGGCAAAAAAATACAAGAAAAGCACTATAGAAAGTACATTGTATGTGCTTTCTTCCTGTTTAGAATATGCCGTCAATAATTTTGTAATCACACATAATCCATGTAGAGGGGTTGTTATAAATGATTGTTTAAAAGACTTCACCCCAAAAGAATTGGAAGAAGATTTGCAATATATCAACAAACCCCTTTTGGATCTGTTTTTTGACGTTGCGAAAAACTCCCGTTCCATGACATATTTTTATATTCTTCTACACACTGGACTTCGTGCTGGAGAATTATGTGCATTACAATGGAAAGATGTTGACTTTAAAAAACGGGAGCTTCGTATTTACAAAACAACCAACCGAACAAAATGTTATTTTGATAGATATGGAAAAAAATTAGAACATGCTGTTACAAGTATTCAAATTACGACACCTAAAAAAGAAGCAAGTAATCGGGCTGTCCCAATGACAGAAGGTGTGGCTGAAGCATTCCAGATTTTGAAAAAACAACAATCCCAAGATAAAGAAAATAATAAAACTGGGGCGCTTCAAATGTGTTTTTAAATGAATACCCTGATTTGGCCATGACGACCAAAAAAGGAAATTGTTTTTTGCCCAATTATATAGAAAAGGAATGCAGGCGCTTAGTCGCTATCTTAAACAAAAGGCAAAAACAGATAGCAGAGGACGAGGGCAAATCCTTTCCCCCAATTGAAATCCATCCACATATGTTCCGGCATACCTTTGTGACGAATTGCTATCAGCAAAAGTTGGATTCCAGAATATTGCTTGATATCACCGGACACCGGAACCAGGAAATGACAGACCATTATACACATCCAGAAAAAGAATTTTTACACCGTGAGTTTGAAAAATATGAAAAATCTGTATAGAAATATGCATGAATAATTATTCATTAGAAGCGCATATTATCCATACACTAAAATATCAGCAAACACCTGTATATGAAAAAGGGTGTAAAAAGGGTGTAGTAAGCCAAAAATAAAACGTCCAAAAATACTTGAAACAAAGGAAAAACAATGGGTTTAACAATTAAAGATATAGATGTTGGTGCATTATCACCAATGATGCAGCATTATGTAAAGACAAAAGAAGAGTATAAAGACAGCATTTTATTTTACCGTTTGGGGGACTTTTACGAAATGTTCTTTGAAGATGCAGAGACTGTATCCAGAGAATTAGAACTGACCCTCACAGGAAAAGACTGCGGAATGGCAGAGAGGGCGCCCATGTGCGGCGTCCCCTTTCATGCAGCAGAAACCTATATTAACCGTCTGATTAGTAAGGGTTATAAGGTTGCAATCTGTGAGCAGATGGAGGACCCTAAGCAGGCAAAAGGCATTGTAAGAAGAGAAGTCATCCGAGTGGTAACGCCGGGAACTACTTTAAATACCCAGGCATTGGATGAAACCAAGAATAATTATATTATGTCCGTGGTATATCTTTCCAACCGTTTTGGCATTGCTATTGGAGATGTTACCACAGGAGATTTTTTAGTGACAGAGGTGGACAGCTCCAGAAAATTGCTAGATGAAATATATAAATTTTCTCCGGCAGAGCTGGTGTGCAATGAAGCTCTTTGTATGAGTGGCATTGACCTGGAAGAACTGAAACATCGTCTAAATCTTACTTTGTCCCCTCTGGATGCATGGTATTTTGATGATGAATTATGTAGCCGTACTTTAAAAGAGCATTTTCATGTAAATTCTCTGGAAGGACTGGGGTTAAAGGACTATGCCTGTGCAGTCATTGCAGCAGGGGCTTTGTTTACCTATCTTCTGGAAACGCAGAAAAACGCTCTGGAGCATATGCGGGCTATTACCCCTTATGTAACAGACCGGTATATGCTGATTGACAGTTCCACTAGAAGAAATTTGGAATTAACAGAAACCATGCGGGATAAAGGAAAACGGGGTTCTCTTTTGTGGGTGCTGGATAAAACCTTGACAGCTATGGGAGCCAGAATGCTTCGTACCTTTTTGGAGCAGCCGCTTATTGATCAGGAAGCAATTAATGGTCGCTTAGATGCCTTGGAAGAACTTAATAATCATGAAGTGGACAGGGAGGAATTGAGAGAATACTTAAGTCCAGTGTATGATATGGAACGTCTTATTAGCCGCGTAAGCTATCAGTCTGCTAATCCAAGAGATTTGATTGCTTTTAAGACCTCCATTGGGATGATTCCCCCTATTAAGAAACTTCTTGCACAGTTTCAATGTGAAGAATTACAGAAAATTCGTGAAGAAATGGATGAATTAAGAGATCTTCATGAGGTTTTGGAGGCCGCTATTGTAGAAGAACCACCTCTTGCTATGAAAGAGGGAGGCATTATTAAGGATGGTTATAATGCTCAGATTGACGAATTTCGAGAAGCCAAAACCAAGGGAAAGGTTTGGTTGGCAGAGTTGGAAGCTTCCGAGAAAGAAAAAACAGGTATTCGTACCTTGAAAATAAAATACAATAAAGTTTTTGGCTATTATCTGGAGGTTACCAATTCTTTTAAGGATATGGTGCCAGATTATTATACCAGGAAACAGACATTGACCAACGCAGAACGGTATATTACTCCAAGGTTAAAAGAATTGGAGGATATGATTTTAGGGGCAGAAGATAAACTTTATGCACTGGAGTATGATGAATTTGTAAAGGTGCGTACCATGATAGCAGACCAAGTGGAACGGATTCAGCGGACAGCGAAAGCCATTGCAAAATTGGATGCTTATGTGTCTATGGCTTTGGTGGCGTCAAGAAATCATTATGTACGTCCTAAAATCAATGTTAGAGGTGTCATTGATATTAAAAATGGACGTCATCCGGTGGTGGAAAACATGATTCCCAATGACATGTTTATTCCCAATGATACGTACCTGGACAATGGAAAGAACAGGATTTCTGTTATTACTGGTCCCAACATGGCAGGAAAATCTACTTATATGCGTCAATCAGCATTGATTGTTCTGATGGCGCAGATTGGTTCCTTTGTTCCCGCAGAAAAGGCAAACATTGGCATTGTAGACCGGATTTTTACCAGAGTAGGAGCTTCTGATGATTTAGCCAGCGGTCAGAGTACCTTTATGGTGGAAATGACGGAGGTGGCGAATATTCTTAGAAATGCCACATCCAAAAGTCTTTTAATTTTAGACGAAATCGGAAGAGGAACCAGTACCTTTGATGGGCTTTCCATTGCCTGGGCCGTGATTGAGCATATTAGCAATCCAAGACTTTTGGGAGCGAAAACCTTATTTGCAACCCATTATCATGAGCTTACGGAATTAGAAGGAAAGCTGGCAGGAGTGAATAATTATTGCATTGCTGTAAAAGAACGGGGAGATGATATTGTCTTTCTTAGAAAAATTGTAAAAGGTGGTGCAGATAAAAGTTATGGAATCCAGGTGGCAAAACTGGCAGGAGTCCCGGATTCTGTCATTGAGCGGGCGAAAGAACTGGTGGAAGAACTGGTAAGCGCAGATATTACAACGACGGTTAAAAATATTGCTTCAGAGAACAAATCAGCCAAGCCAAAGCCGGTGCCTCATTATGACGAAGTAGATATGAAGCAGATGTCTTTGTTTGATACCGTGAAGGATGATGATGTACTGGAAGAATTAAAAACGGTTCAGTTGGATGAATTAAGGCCTGTGGATGCATTGAATTTATTATATCAGCTTCAAAATAAACTGAAAAACAGATGGTGATGAAAAGTGAGAAAAATTGCTGTTTTAGATCAGAATACAATTGATAAAATTGCTGCCGGTGAGGTGGTAGAACGTCCGGCCTCAGTGGTAAAGGAGCTAGTGGAAAATGCAGTGGATGCTGGGTCGACTGCCATTACTGTGGAGATTAAGGATGGTGGGATTTCTTTTATCCGTGTAACAGATAATGGAGGAGGAATTCCAAAAGAGCAGGTGCCTCTTGCCTTTCTTAGACATGCTACCAGTAAAATTGAGCGGGTGGAGGATTTGCTTCAGATTACTTCTTTAGGTTTTCGTGGAGAGGCTCTATCCAGTATTTCTGCAGTTTCCCAGATGGAAGTGATTACAAAGACGCAAGAAGCTCTTACTGGAGTGCGTTATATTATCGAGGGAGGAAGGGAGAAATCCCTGGAGGAAATCGGTGCGCCCTGTGGAACCACTATGCTGGTACGGAATTTATTTTTTAATACCCCTGCCAGAGGAAAATTTTTAAAAACAGCCATGACGGAGGCAGGATATGTAAGTAGTTATATGGAACAACTGGCACTTTCCCATCAGGATATTTCCTTTAAATATATGGTAAACGGACAGACAAGGCTTCATACTTCTGGGAACTCTAATTTAAAGGATGTGATTTATGGAATTTATGGCAGGGATATTACCAGGGAACTGCTGCCTATTCAGTTTCAATGTACTGGTATTGCTATTTCCGGTTTTATTGGAAAACCAGTGATTGCCAGAGGAAATCGAAATTTTGAGAATTATTATATTAATGGCAGATATGTGAAGAGTAAGCTTCTTATGAAGGCCATAGAGGAAGCTTATAAGCCCTATATGATGCAACACAAATATCCGTTTGTGTGTCTACATTATACCATAGAAGGGGAATCCATTGATGTAAATGTGCATCCTACTAAAATGGAGGTGCGGTTTCAGAATCAAAGTGCTGTGTACAATGCAACTTATGATGCTATCAGCGAGGCGCTGGGAGGGAAAGAACTGATTCCAGAGGTGGAATTAGAGAAAAAAGAGAGGGATATCAAAAAGCAGAAGATAACTGCACCGGAACCTTTTGAGACTGTATATAAGCAACAACAGAATATACAGAAAAGCGTTTCCTATGTGAGAGAAGATCCGCAGCTGTATGCGCCGAAATCAGTAGGATTAAAACCTGCTACAGGAAGTTTCACTATATCGCAAGTAACAAAGCCAAGGACTCAGGAAAACCTGCCGACAGTACCTGTGATAAAAGAAGCACCTTTACAGGAAAAAAAGGAACCAGATGTAGTACCAAAACAGACACCAAAACAAATGGAACTTTTTGAAGATGCCCTTCTTTCTCCCAAGGCAAGGCTGCGTCATCGGATTATTGGACAGTTGTTTGATACTTATTGGCTAGTAGAATATGAGGATAAATTTTATATCATTGATCAGCATGCAGCGCATGAAAAGGTGCTATACGAGAAGCTGTTAAAAGAATATGCAAACAAGGATGTGTTGTCCCAGATGATTTCACCGGCTCAGGTGATTTCTCTGAACTTACAGGAAGATGCTATTATGAAGGCAAATATGGAAGTATTTCGGGAGTTTGGGTTTGAAATTTCAGAGTTTGGTGGCAGAGAGTACAGCATCCATGCAGTTCCCGTGGATTTGTACGGAAGCTCTGTACAGGAGTTTTTTGTGGAGATTCTGGATAGCTTGGAAAATGAACATGCAAAACAGCCTTTGGAGTTGATTACAGGGAAACTTGCAACAGCTGCCTGCAAGGCTGCAGTAAAGGGAAACAATACCCTATCCCTAAAAGAAGCAGACCAGCTTATTGATCAGCTTTTGGGATTGGATAATCCTTATCATTGTCCTCATGGAAGGCCTACCATTGTCTCCATGACGAAATATGAATTGGAAAAGAAGTTTAAACGAATTGTGTAGGTGAACAAATTGAAAAAACCTTTGATTATACTCACCGGTCCTACTGCCGTAGGCAAGACAAAACTGTCCATTGCCCTGGCAAAGGCAGTAAACGGAGAAATTATTTCAGCAGATTCCATGCAGGTATATCAGTACATGGATATCGGCTCTGCAAAAATAAAAAAAGAAGAAATGCAAGGTGTGCCTCATTACCTTATTGATGTGTTGAAACCAGAGGAAGAATTTCATGTGGTGCGGTTTCAGGAAATGGCCAAGCAGGCCATGAAGGAAATCTATGCAAAAGGGAAAATTCCCATTTTAACAGGAGGCACAGGGTTTTATATTCAGGCAGTGGTAAAAGATATTGATTTTTCGGAAAATACAGAAAAATCAGAGATTAGAAGCCGCCTGGAGAAACTAGCCAAGGAGCATGGAAGTGAATATCTTCACCAGAAACTATTAGAGGTGGATCCGGATTCCGCAAAAAAAATTCATGCCAATAATGTAAAACGGGTCATCCGTGCTTTGGAATACTATGAACTGACAGGGGAGAAAATTTCCCTTCATAATAAGAGGGAGGCTGCTAAAGAATCCCCTTATTGCTATGCTTATTTTGTACTCAATGATTTAAGAGAGAAGTTGTATCAGCGTATTGATGCCAGAGTAGATGAAATGTTAAAAGAAGGTCTGATACAAGAAGTAGAAAAACTTTCCAAGATGGGCTATACCAGAAATCTGGTGTCCATGCAGGGATTAGGATATAAAGAAATTTTGGCGTATCTGGAGGGTGAGTGTTCCCTGGAAGAAGCAATTTATATTCTGAAAAGAGATACCAGACACTTTGCCAAGCGGCAGATTACCTGGTTTAAACGGGAGCCGGATGTGATTTGGGTAAACAAGCCAGAGTTTGGATATGAGGATGAAAAAATCCTGGATTATATGTTAGAAAACTGTGAGAAAAGAGGAATCATACATGGAAGAAATGATGAATATGTACCAAAAGCTGGGAATTGACCAGGAGGTACTGGCTTTTGGAAATAAAATAGAAAAAAAATTGAAACAGCGATTTGAGGCCATTGATGAAACAGCAGAATACAATCAGCTCAAAGTGCTTCATGCTATGCAGAAGAATAAAGTCAGCGAGGCATGTTTGTATTCTTCTACTGGATACGGCTACAATGACATCGGAAGAGATACTCTGGAAGAAGTGTATGCAAGTACCTTCCATACAGAGGCGGCTCTGGTTCGTCCCCTGCTGGCCTGTGGAACCCATGCCCTTGCGGTTGCTCTGGCAGGAAATCTCCGTCCAGGAGATGAATTACTCTCTCCAGTAGGAAAACCTTACGATACCCTGGAAGAGGTCATTGGTATCCGTCCATCCAAAGGTTCTTTGGCAGAGTATGGAGTGACTTATCGTCAGGTGGAATTATTGGAAGATGGTAGTTTTGATTACGAGGGAATCCGTGCAGCCATTCATGAAAATACAAAGATGGTGGAAATCCAGCGTTCCAAAGGTTATCTTACCCGTCCTACGTTTTCCGTAGAGCAGATTGGGGAACTGATTGCTTTTATTAAAAATATTAAACCAGATATTATTTGTATGGTAGATAACTGTTACGGAGAGTTTGTAGAAAAGTTAGAGCCTAGCGATGTAGGGGCTGATTTAATTGTAGGCTCTCTCATTAAAAATCCAGGAGGTGGTCTGGCCCCGATTGGAGGATATATTGCGGGAAAACAGGAATATGTAGACAATGCTGCGTACCGTCTTACCTGTCCTGGCTTGGGAAAAGAAGTAGGAGCTACTCTTGGAGTGAATCCAGCCTTTTATCAGGGCTTTTTCTTAGCGCCAACCGTAACGGCAGGCGCTTTAAAAGGAGCTATTTTTGCGGCAAATATTTATGAAACCTTAGGCTTTTCTGTAACTCCAAACAGTACAGAGAGTCGTCATGATATTATCCAGGCAGTTACTTTTGGGAACCCAGAGGGTGTCATTGAATTTTGTAAGGGGATTCAGGCGGCAGCCCCAGTGGACAGTTATGTGGAGCCAGAGCCATGGGCTATGCCAGGTTATGACAGTGATGTGATTATGGCGGCGGGAGCTTTTGTGCAGGGGTCTTCCATTGAATTATCTGCAGATGGTCCTATTAAGCCACCTTATACCGTGTATTTCCAAGGAGGACTTACCTGGTATCATGCAAAACTGGGAATTTTAATGTCCCTGCAGAAATTGGTAGAGAAGCATCTGGTTATTTTGCCAAAGGAATCATGAAATGATGAAAAAGAGAAAGGTATGTATTATCGGCGGCGGTGCGTCCGGAATGATAGCTGCTGTGTTAGCCGCCAGAAAAGGGGCAGCTGTTACCGTTTTGGAGCACAATGACAAAGTGGGAAAAAAGATTCTGGCAACTGGAAACGGACGCTGTAATTTAACAAACTTATATCAGGATATTTCTTGTTACCATAGCAGTGAACAGCAAAAAGCCTGGGAAATTTTACAGCAATTTAATGTGCAGCAGACCATCCGTTTTTTTTCAGAACTAGGACTTTATACCAAAAACAAAAATGGGGGGCTTTATCCCTTTAGTATGCAGGCTCAAAGTGTACGAGAATTGCTGGAAATGGAAGCCAGACATGAAAAAGTAAAAATCAAATGTAAGGAGCATGTGAAGGAAATCCTTCCATCTTTGAAAGGAGATGCTCCGGCGTTTCAGATTGTAACACAGACCTGGACTTATGAGGCAGATGCAGTGATTCTAGCCTGTGGCTCCAAGGCGTCTCTTGTAGAAGGAGCAGATGGCAGCGGCTATGAACTGGCAAAAAAACTGGGACTTTCTATGCGAAACCCTCTTCCAGCGCTAGTACCCTTGAAAGGAAAAGGAAATTATTTTTCCAAGTGGGCTGGCACAAGAACAGAGGGAAAAATTTCTCTTTTTGCAGCAGGTCGCCTTGTGGATGAGGCATCGGGAGAACTACAGCTTACAGAATATGGAATTTCCGGTATTCCTGTGTTTCAGGTAAGCAGCCAAGCTGCCCGCTTACTGGAAGAAGGAATTTCTATTACCGCTGTTTTAGATTTTATGCCGGATTTTGAGGAGCAGGGGTTACTGGAATTTTTAAAAAGTCGTCAAAGCATATGCCCTTATAAGAGTCCTAAAGAGATATTACTTGGGATCTTCCCTAAGAAACTGGTGGAGGTATTGGCAGAGGGAAAACCAGATATAGAAACTTTGGTTGGAAGAATCAAAGGATTTCCAGTCAAGGTGAAGGGTGCTAAGTCCATGGAGACAGCCCAGGTGTGCTCTGGAGGAGTTTTATTAAAAAATATAAATCCTAAGACCATGGAATGCTGTCAGATTCCAGGACTTTATCTGGCAGGAGAAATTTTGGATGTGGATGGTATCTGCGGCGGGTATAATCTTCAGTGGGCTTGGTCCACAGGAGCCTGTGCGGGCATTCATGCAGCCAGAGGAAAGGAGCAGCGGTCATGCTTAGAATTCAACAACTGAAACTTCCAGTTTCCCATACAAAAGAAGAGCTGGAGAAAAAAATCCAGAAAACATTAAAAGTTTCAAAAGAAGAAATTTTAGCCTGGGAAATTCGCAAGCAATCCCTGGATGCCAGAAAAAAGCCAGAATTGTTTTTTGTATACACGGTGGATGTTTCTGTGAAAAGAGAAAAACAAATTCTAAAAAGAGTTCACAATAAAAATATTATGTCGACTATAGAGGCCGAATTTTCGTATTTACATATAAACCAAAAACGAGAGATACCGCGTCCGGTTATTGTAGGAAGCGGACCGGCGGGGGGTTTTTTTGCGCATATTATTTGGCAAAAGCAGGGATGAAGCCGCTGGTATTAGAACGGGGTCAAGATGTGGATGAACGTTTCAAAACGGTAGAGCATTTCTGGGAAACAGGGGAGTTAAATCCAGAGTCTAATGTTCAGTTTGGAGAGGGAGGTGCAGGTACCTTTTCCGATGGTAAACTGAATACTTTGGTAAAAGATGCAAAGGGCAGAAACCGAGAAGTTTTAAAAATTTTCGTAGAGGCAGGAGCTCCAGAAGAGATTTTGTATCAGCAGAAACCCCATCTTGGTACAGATGCACTGATTCACCTAGTAAAAAATATTCGCCGGTTTATTGAACAAGCAGGTGGAGAAGTGCGGTTTTCCTCTAAGGTTACAGATTTGGAAATTCAAAACAGAGGTTTAACTGCAGTGATTGTGAATGATTCTGAGAGAGTGGAAACCAATATCCTAGTGCTTGCTGTAGGGCACAGTGCCAGAGATACGTTTTCCATGTTAAAAGAACGGGGCTTGTCCATGGAGGCAAAATCCTTTGCAGTGGGGCTTCGAGCAGAACACCCTCAGATTTTGATTAATCAGTACCAGTATGGTCAGGAATATCACAAAGACCTTGGAGCAGCAACTTATAAGGTAACCTACAAAGGAAAAAATGGACGAGGAGTCTACAGCTTTTGCATGTGTCCCGGAGGTTATGTGGTCAATGCTTCCTCAGAACAGGGACGTCTGGCTGTCAATGGTATGAGTTATCAAAAACGGGACTCTCAAAATGCCAACAGCGCTCTGATTGTGTCTGTAACACCAGAAGATTTTCCGGATGGTGGAGTATTGGCAGGTGTGGAATTTCAGCGTAAATTGGAAGAAGCTGCCTTTGCTTTGGGAAAAGGAAAAATTCCAGTGCAGCGGTATGAGGATTTTTGTAAAAATACGGAAACAAAAAAGTTGGGAATCGTGAAACCATGCATGAAAGGGGCGTATACACTGGCCAATGTAAGAAAATTACTGCCGGAAGCCCTAAATGAGACATTGATGGAAGGAATTCAGTCTTTTGAGAATATCATACCAGGTTTTTCGCAGCCAGATATGTTGCTAAGTGGTATTGAGAGCAGAACTTCTTCTCCTATACGAATTGTAAGAGATGAGAATTTTCAGGCTTCTGTAGCAGGAATTTATCCTTGTGGGGAAGGTGCAGGCTATGCTGGCGGTATTACATCTGCTGCTATGGACGGTCTGAAAGTTGGAGAAGCCATAACGAAAAATTTTATAAATTCCTTCTGAGGCATATACATCGTTTTTAATCTGTGCTACAATGAACCTGCGAAAGCCGTAAACATGCTGAAGAGAGCATGATGTTTTCATGACAGAATCTAAGACCATGAAAGAATTGCCGGAACAAGACCGGCCTTACGAAAAATGTGTCCGTTTTGGACCTCAGGTACTTACAGACCCGGAACTTTTAGCCGTGGTATTAAGAACTGGTACGAGAGGAAGCACCTCTGTAGAAATGGCAGAAGAGGTGTTGAATCTGTCCAGAGACAGGGAGGGACTGTTAGGTTTGCATCAGCTAAGTCTGGCGCAGCTTCAGTCCATTAAAGGAATCGGGAAGGTAAAAGCAGTACAACTAAAGTGTATTGGTGAGCTTTCTAAACGAATTGCCAGGAGAAGTGCCCAAAGAGGACTTTCCCTGAATCATCCTCAGACCATTGCAGATTACTATATGGAGCAATTACGCCATGAAGAGCAAGAACAGCTTTTTTGTATGATGCTGGATACGAAAAATCATCTTCTTGGGGAGGAGATGATTTTCAAAGGAACAGTAAATAGTTCTCTGGTAAGTCCGAGGGAAATTTTCCTGGCTGCTATCTCCTATCATGCAGTGGGAATTCTTCTGGTACATAATCATCCAAGTGGAGATCCTTCTCCTAGTGAAGCTGATTTAGATTTTACCCAACGGGTGAAAGGTGCTGGAGAACTACTTGGAATTCCTCTTCTGGATCATATTATTATTGGAGATTGTAAATATTTGAGTTTTCGCCAGCAGGGGATTTTTTAATTTAAGATAGATAAGGGGAGCATTCACATGCCATTTCATAAGACCTTTGGAATAGACCTGGGTACCAGTACTGTGAAAATTTATTCACAGGAACAGGATACTATGATAACAGAAAAAAATATGATTGCCATCCGCAACCAGAACCAGGTTCTGGCTGTGGGGAACGAAGCATATGGAATGTACGAAAAAAATCCATCTAATGTTTCTGTGATTTCGCCTATGGCCTTTGGCAAAATCGCAGATGTCACTCACACAGAGATGGTTTTACAGGCTTTGCTGGAGAAGACTCGTGCTGAAGGAAAATTTGGCAATACCTTATATCTGGCAGTTCCTTCTGATTTGTCAGAAATTGAACAGAGAGCCTATTATACCATTGGAAATTCCAACAGAAAAAATAAGATTTATATGGTGAACAAGACCATCGCAGATGCGGTGGCTCTTGGTATTCCCATAACCCATACGAAGGGCTCTATGATTGTCAACATTGGAGCGCAAAGTACAGAGATTTCCGTCATTGAAGGCGGAAAGGTGGTTTTAAGCAAAATTGTGGAGCTGGGAGGCAAGCAATTAAATGAAGCAATTGTGAATGAAGTTCGCAAGCAGTATAATCTTCATATTGGAAACAGGACAGCCAGAAGGCTAAAGTTTTCCCTAGCCTATTTAAAAGAAGATATTCGGGAAGCTAGGAAGATTGTTGGAATTGACAGCCTTTCAGGATTACCTAGAGAAGGGATTATTCCTTCGTATATGATTTATGAAACAATTTTACCGGTCATTCAGAGAATTTGTGAAGAAATCCAGTTCTTTCTGGAACGGACACCTCCACAAATGATGCATAATATCATGGACCAGGGAATTTTTCTGGCAGGAGGCACCACCAGAATACCGGATATAGACTGGTTTATTAGCCAGGCTACCGGACAGAAGGTTCGGCTGTCCAGTTACTATGAATTGTGTACGATTTGTGGCCTGAAGGAAATTATTGGGAACAAAACCCTGCAGAAATGGGTGAAGTGACTATCCGTTTTTGGGAAAGTGAGGAATAAGAAAGGCTGAGGTTTTAAAAATGAAAAAAAAGCATAATTGGACATTAAAGAGCAAACATGTATTCGCTGCTATGATTTTGGTTTGCATTAGTTTGATGATTTTTGCAGCAGCCGTGAAATTTCCTGTGGATGCTGTGAGAACGGCAGCTGGTTATGTCATTGTTCCCTTTCAGAAGGGGATCAATGCAGTGGGTACGGCTTTAGACGGGGCAACAGCAGGGCTTCAGAATAAACAAAAATTAGTAAAAGAAAAGAAAAAACTTCAGGAGAAGGTGGATGAGCTAACAGCTGAGAATAGCCGTTTGACACAAAGTATCAGTGAATTAGAACGTTTGCAGGAGCTTTATCAGTTGGACCAGGATTACAGTCAGTATGATAAAGTAGCAGCAAATGTAATTTCTATGGATACAGGGAATTGGTTTGCAAATTTTACTATTAACAAGGGTACCAAAGACGGAGTACAGAAAGACTGTAATGTAATTGCAGGAAGTGGTTTGGTAGGAATTGTCACAGAAGCAGGCAGTAATTGGGCTACTGTCCGTTCTATTATTGATGATACCAGTAATGTTAGTGCCATGACTATGAGTACTTCAGATCGCTGTATTGTGGCAGGGGATTTACGCCTGATTGATGAAGGGAAACTTCAATTTATTCATTTAAAAGATGAAGATGATAAAATACAAGAAGGTGAAAAAATCATTACTTCAGATGTAAGTGAAAAATTCCTTCCAGGTATTCTTATTGGATACGTCAGTGAAATCAAAGAAGATCCAAATAATCTCACCAAGATGGGAACGCTTACGCCAGCTGTGGATTTTGAGCATTTAAGTGAAGTTCTGGTGATTAAGGAGTTAAAGCAGCAGAAAGGGGATTCTTAAATGAAGTTAAAATACAGAGCAGCCATAGCAGCGATGATTCTGGTCTGTTTTATTTTGCAAAGCACAGTACTCCAGGCTTTTGCCATAGGCTCCATAGTTCCCAATTTGTTGTTGATTCTTACCGTTTCCCTAGGATTTATGCGGGGAAAAAGGACGGGATTGTGGATTGGTTTTTTCAGCGGGATTTTAATGGATATTTTTTATGGATATCTGCTGGGATTTTATGCGCTGATTTATCTATGTATGGGGTATGTGGCAGGAGGTTGCTGTAAAATTTTTTACGGAGAGGAAATCAGAGTACCTTTGATGATTGTAGCAGCAGGAGATTTGCTGTACGGCACGATGATTTATGGTATTCAGTACCTTATGCGCGGTAGAATTGACTTTTTTTATTATCTTCGAAGGATTATGATTCCGGAAATGATTTACACAGTACTGGTTACTGTGGTGGTGTATAAGTTGCTGTTTTTGTTAAATAAGAAACTGACAGAACTGGAAATGAAAGAGAGAGATTCCACTTGGTTAAGAAAATAAAAAAACTTTTAAAAAAAATCAGATTAAAAAGAACAACGGTACTTGTTCTAGTATTTGGAGTTATGTTTGTGATATTGATTCAGCGGCTTTTTTCTCTTCAAATTCTTCATGGAGAGGAATATGCAGATAATTTTAATCTCAGTATTACAAAAGAACGTACTTTAAAAGGTACCAGGGGAAATATTTTAGACCGAAACGGGAAACCTATGGCCTATAACAAGCTTTCCTATTCTATTATCCTGGAAGATAATGGAACTTATGATTCTACCAGGGAAAAAAATCTTACCTTGAATTATATAGCTTATGAGCTTTTTAATATTTTGAAGGCAAATAATGAAACAACGGATATTACCTTCCATATTGTTCTGCAGGAAGATGGAACCTATGCTTATGATGCAGAAGGATTTACCAAGAACCGCTTTATTGCAGATATTTATGGAGAAGCTTATATTGATAAGTTAAAAGAAGAGCAGTTAAATGCTTCTGCAGAAGAACTCATGGAATATATGTGCAGTGAAAAACGGTTTGCCTTGGTAAATAAGGAAAAACCTTATACCAAGGAGGAACTGGAAAGCCATGGTCTTCCAGAAACCTTTACCCCAGAGGAAACTCTGGAAATTGCGAAAATTCGTTATATTTTATCTACGAATAGTTTTAAAAAATATGTTCCGGTGACTGTGGCAACCAATGTCAGTGAAGAGACTGTAGCAGAAGTGATGGAGCGTAAAGATGAGCTTCAGGGCGTAGATATTACAGAAGATTCTATCCGTGTATATAATGAAGCAGAGAGTATGGCGCCCATCATTGGCTATACCGGAAAAGCAGATGCCAAGGAATTGGAAGATCTGAAAGAACAGGGATATGATGACTACTCCTTGGATGCAGTGATTGGAAAATCAGGGATAGAGAAAACCATGGAGACACAACTTCAGGGCAAAAATGGATCGGAGACGGTTTATGTAGATACCATGGGAAAAGTTTTGGATATTAATGAAGCTTCCAGGAAGGAGCCATCTTCAGGAAATGACGTGTATCTTACCATTGATTCGGATTTGCAGAGGGTTGCTTATCATGTTTTAGAGCAGAAAATTGCCGGAATTTTGGCAGCTACGATTATTAATGCCAAGGACTTTCAGCTAGAGGGTCTGGAAACAGGAACAGCAGATACTGCAAACATTAGAACACCTATTTATGATGTCTATAATGCTTTGATTGAAAACAATGTACTAGATATAGAACACTTCAAGGCAGAGGATGCTACAGAGTTGGAGAAGAAGATATATAGTCTGTTTCAGGAAAAACAAAAAGAAGTATTTGCCCAAATTAAGGAAGAATTAACTAAAGAGAATCCTGCTGCATATAAAGATCTTCCAAAAGAGATGCAGGAATACCAGAGTTATCTTGTAAATAGTTTTTTGACCTCAAAAACAGAAATCCTCTCTTCCGATCAGATTGATTCTACAGATCCTGTCTATGTGGCATGGAGCAAGGAGGAGTCTATAAGCTTGAAGGATTTTCTCACTTATGCAGCTGGAAAAAGCTGGATTGATATTTCAAAGTTTTCAGCTAAGGGAGATTATCTGGATAGTGCAGAGGTTTATGGAGCGCTGTCAGACTATTTGATAGAAGCATTGGTTGATGATAGCGGTTTTTCAAAATTATTGTATAAATATATGCTTCATTCTGATAGAATATCAGGGACACAGCTTTGTCTTTTGTTGTATGATCAAGGTGTCCTGGAACCAGATGCAGCTACTTATGAGGCTCTGGAATCTGGAAGCAAACGTGCTTATGATTTTATGATTCAGAAGATTAGTTCTCTGGAGATTACACCGGCACAGCTTGCCTTGGATCCTTGTTCAGGGTCTGTGGTTATTACAGATGTAAATACAGGAGAAACTCTTGCCTGTGTTACTTATCCAGGATATGATAATAACCGTCTGGCTAATAATATGGATACAGATTATTTTGCACAATTGAATCAGGATTTGTCCAGACCATTTTATAATAAAGCCACACAGCAGCTTACTGCGCCTGGTTCTACCTTTAAGGTGGTAACTGCAGTGGCAGGTATGGAAGAAGGCATTGTTACAGACGGATATTCTGTTTTGTGTAATGGTAAGTTTGATAAAATTCCAGATGGTCCCAACTGTTGGCTGCGTTCTGGTCACGGATATATGAATGTGGTATCTGGCATTACCAATTCCTGTAACGTATTTATGGGACAGGTAGCATATGATTTGGGAACGGATGATGAAGGGAAGTTTTCTCACAATCTGGGTCTCCAGAAACTGGAAAAATACGCTTCCATGTTTGGATTAACAGAAAAATCAGGTTTGGAGTTGTCGGAAGCAGAGCCAGAGTTTTCAAATGAAGATGCGATCCGAAGCGCTTTTGGTCAGGGTAACCATAACATGACAACTTCACAGCTTGCCAGATATGTAACTGCTATTGCGAGCCGGGGAACTAATTATCAGCTGTCCCTTTTTGATAAAGTAACAGATTCAGATGGAGGAATCATAGAAGATTATACTCCTACGGTAAACGGAGATATGGATGTTTCTGACCATGCCTGGGACTTGGTACACCAAGGAATGTTAGGCGTGGCAAAAAACAATGTATATCTTAGCCATTTAGGCGTTTCTGTTGCAGGTAAGACTGGTACAGCTCAGGAAGATATGAGCCGGCCCTCCCATGCCCTTTTCGTGGGATTTGCTCCTTATGAAAATCCGGAAATTGGTGTGGCAGTCCGCATTGGAAATGGCTATGCCTCTGCCAATGCAGTAGAAGTAGCAAAAGATATCCTCCGTTATAAGTACAATCTTGCAGATGAATCAGAAATTGTTACTGGTACAGCCACTGTTACAAGTTTGTCCAGTACCCGCACTGATTAAAAAGTACACAAGAGTAGGAAAAAAGAAATAGGAGGATCAGGTATGAGTGAAATTATTGTAGTAACATCTGGAAAGGGCGGTGTAGGGAAGACCACCGTAACGGCTAACATTGGTCTTGGTTTGGCAAAGCTGAACAAGAAAGTGGTTGTGGTGGATACGGATATTGGACTGCGGAATCTGGATGTGGTCTTAGGACTGGAAAACAGAATTGTTTATAACCTCATTGATGTGATTGAGGGAAGCTGCCGGATGAAACAAGCTCTTATCCGAGACAAGCAGTGTGATACTTTGTTTTTGCTTCCTTCTGCCCAAACCAAAGATAAAACGGCCATTACGCCAGAGCAGATGGTGAAGCTTACACAGGATTTGTCAGAAGAGTTTGATTACATTATCCTGGATTGTCCGGCTGGAATTGAACAAGGATTTAAAAACGCCATTGCAGGAGCACATCGAGCAATCGTAGTTACCACGCCGGAGGTTTCGGCTATCCGTGATGCAGACCGTATTATCGGACTTTTACAGGCTCACGAAATGCCCAAAATTGAATTGATTATCAACCGACTTCGTACAGATATGGTGAAGAGGGGAGAGATGATGTCTGTAGAAGACGTAACAGAAATTTTGGCAGTAGATCTTTTGGGAGCGATACCAGATGATGAGGCAGTGGTCATTGCTACAAACCAAGGAGAACCTTTGTGCGGGAAGGATTCCTTGTCCGGAAAAGCTCTGGAAAATATTTGCCGCAGAATTACAGGTGAGGAGGTCCCTCTTTTAGACTTCCACACAAAGAAAGGCGTATGGAATCGATTATCAAAAATGTTCCGAAAATAGAGAAGGAGGTTACAGATTTTATGAGATTTTCTGGCAGACGTTCCGGAAATATTGCAAAAGACCGTCTGAAGCTGCTTCTTACTTCTGAACGGCTGGACTGTACTCCACAAATGATGACTATGCTGCAGAATGATATGATACGGGCAGTAAATAAATATTTTGCTGTACGGGAACGTAGTGTAGAATTGCGCTACCGGAAGGATACGGCTACGTTTACAGCCAAGATACCCCTGCAGACAGGTATTGAAAAATCGGCTCCTGGGATAAGCCTTTTCAGATAACAAGAGAAATCGTTTTATAACCATAAGAAAAAAGGTGTTTTCATGATTAGACAGTATAGATTACGGGATTATAATTTTAGGTTGGTCATTGCATTGATTGTACTGACTTCTATAGGAGTGCTTCTGGTGGGAAGTGCGGAACCGGCACTTCAAAACCGGCAGTTGGCAGGTATGATTTTGGGACTTGCTGTGATGCTGATTGTATCTCTTATGGATTTTAGCTGGATTTTAAATTTTAACTGGATTATGTATGCAGGGAATCTGGTGCTGCTTTTGCTGGTTATTCTAATTGGTAAGGATGCAAACGGTGCAACCAGGTGGATTAACATTGCAGGGATTCAGTTTCAGCCAACAGAGCTGGCAAAAATCATTATTATCCTGTTTTTTGCTAAATTTTTTATGGACCATGAGGAGGATTTAAATACCCTTCATACGTTGGTAAAATCTGTTATTCTGATTGCCCTTCCCCTGGCTCTTATTTTAAGCCAGCCGGACTTGAAAAATACCATTACAATTGCTATACTTTTTTGTGTCTTGATTTATGTTGCAGGATTGAGCTACAAAATTATTGGAGGTGCTTTGCTCATTGCAGTGCCTTTGGCAGTTATTTTTCTCTTTATTGTTGTCCAGCCGGATCAGAAACTTCTTAAACCATATCAGAGAAACCGTATTATGGCCTTCTTAAATTCAGAAGACGATGAATATTCAGATGCGGTTCATCAACAGGAAAATTCTGTTATGGCTATTGGATCCGGCCAGCTTACAGGGAAAGGACTGAATAACAATGAAGTAGCGTCTGCTAATAAAGGAAACTTTGTTTCCGAGAACCAGACAGATTTTATTTTCTCTGTAGCAGGAGAAGAGTTGGGATTCATAGGATGCACAGCAATTATTTTGCTTTTACTTCTGATTACCTTTGAATGTATTAAAACGGGTATACGAGCCAAGGACCTGTCAGGAAGACTTATTTGCTGTGGGGTGGCTGCAATCATTGGGGTGCAGAGTTTTATTAACATTGCTGTTGTAACGAAAATCCTGCCCAATACAGGAACGCCATTGCCCTTTGTCAGCTATGGTCTGACTTCCATGGTCAGCTTGTATATTGGAATGGGTCTGGTACTGAATGTAGGATTACAAAAATATAGAACATACAGGGAGGTAGAACCATCATGAATATTGGTTTAATCGCACACAACTCAAAGAAAAAATTAATGCAGAATTTTTGCATTGCCTATCGCAATATTTTGTCCCAGAACACATTGTATGCTACAGGGACTACGGGAAGACTCATTGAGGAGGCTTCTAATTTGACCGTTCATAAGTTTCTGGCAGGACATTTAGGTGGAGAACAGCAGCTTGGCGCTATGATAGAACAAAATGAAATGGATTTAGTGATTTATTTGAGAGAACCTTTGGCTCCACAGAAGCATGATCCGGATGTAAAGCGTATTTTTATGCTGTGTGATACCCATAATATTCCTATGGCTACCAATCTGGCAACTGCAGAGATGATGATTCGTTCTTTGGGAAGAGGAGAGCTGGCTTGGCGTGAAATGTACAAATAAAAAGTTAAGCACAAAGCAGAAAGAACTCCGTATTAAGAAGATTCGGAAAACGGTTTTTTTGATGTTGTTTTTCCTGATTGCACTTCTGGTAGGGATTTTAGCACTGCTTCTATTTTCGCGTATGGGAAAGTTACAGGAGCCTATGGCATATAATCGAAGTCAGAGTATGTCAGGAACTTCAGCAAAGGAAGGGGCCTTTTTGGAAGAAGGGATTGCCAGGAATCTTTGTGTAGGAGAGAGCAATACCAAAATGGAGGGGATTGAAAGCCGTGAAGGTGAAGTGGCCGGATTGTTTGATCTTCAGGATAAAGAGATTTTGTTTTCCCAGAATCTCCATGAGAAGGTTTCACCTGGAAACATTAATCAGCTTATGGTGGCGCTGACTGCTTATGAAGAGTTGAATATGGAGGAGTCTGTAACCATAGAGCAGGAAGATGTAGTTGGAAGAAGGCAGGGAAGATCCAGTGGTCTTGCAATGGGAAATGTGGTTACGGTTCAACAGCTTATTCATGGGGTTTTGGTGTATTCAGCGGAGGATGCCTGTTATGCTTTAGCAAGAATTGCAGCAGGTGGTAAGGATGCTTTTATAGAGCATATGAACCAGAAGGCACAGGAGCTGGGAATGACCAATACGGTTTTTTCTAATGTAACAGGAGCAGAAGATGAGAACCAATATACTACAGTATATGATATGTATCTACTGTTTCACCAGTTACTTGAATATCCGGATTTGATTCATGCGATGGGACTTAACAGCTACATTATGAATAGCACGAAATCAAATGGAGATTTAAAGCAGCAAGTTCTGGATACAGACAATCCCTACCTTACAGGAAGCTTGTCTGTGCCAAAAGGGGTCACAGTGCTTGGAGGCAAATATATGTCCACAAAGACCCAGTATGCCACAGCACTTTTAGTTCAGAATAATTATGGAGATGCTTTTGTCCTGATTGTTTTTCGTACAGACAGTGAAGAAACCATGAACACCAGAATCAGGGAAATGCTTGGAAAGATAAATTCTTAAAATTTACTATAAAATTTTATTTTTCTGTTGTATTTTTGAACGTTATGCACTATAATTAATTCAACGATAACCACGTTTTTAGTAAATATACATATTACGTGCGGCTAAGGAGGAAATTGCGATGGTTCAGTTAATTGTAGGAAAAAAAGGTGAAGGAAAAACAAAGGTACTTTTAGACAAAGTAAATGCAGAAGTGAAACAGGCAAACGGAACATTGGTTTATCTGGATAAAAGCAGAAAGCATATGTTTGAGTTAAATAACAAGGTACGTTTGATTGATATGTCTGAATATGATATTCAGAATAGTAGCGAATTTGTAGGTTTTCTTTCCGGCGTTGTATCTCAGGACAATGATTTGGAAAAAATGTATCTGGATAGCTTCCTTAAAATTTCACGGGCAGAAGAAAATGAAATTGGTCAGGTTTTAGACCGTTTGGAAGCTATGGGAGAAGAGTATCAGGTTTCCTTTGTAGTCAGCATCTCTATAGATGAAGCAGATTTACCGGAGCACATGAAAGATAAAGTTTTACAATAAAGATGTAACAAAAGAAGAAAGGCCGTCATACAGTTACCTGTGTGGCGGCTTTTTCTTCTTAAAGGCGGCTGTCTGAAAAGGATGCAATCCTTCCAAAAAGGCTGAGGAGATACAGGCCGCTAATTCCAACCAATGCGTAGATAATTCTAGAAAGCCAAGTCATATCTCCAAATAAAAAGGTGACAAGATTAAAACGGAAGAAACCAATGAGTCCCCAGTTTACAGCTCCCACAATGGTAAGTACCAGAGCCGTGTAGTCTAGAAATTTACTGTTCATATATGAAAACCTCCTTTTTCTTTTATAGGATTTCCAAAACCTTTTTCTTTATACAAGGATTGTAGAATTTTTGTAGTTGTGATTCCAGGCTGAAAATGGTAAAATATAAAATAGTGCAGAAAGTATACGCATTTCAAAGGAGATTTATTTTGTCTGAAAGAAATCATTTTTTTCAAAGAATTAAAAGAGGGCTTGCAGCGTTAAAACGTCTGCTGACTTATAACATTGCAACGATTATGTTCGGAGCATTGCTTTTGTACATGATCATTACGGTTGTTTTATATGCTACATCTTCTCATGTAACTTCGTATCAGGTTACCGTAGGGCCTCTTACGAAAAATCCGGTTTGTACAGGACTAGCTCTTCGTAAGGAGCAGATTGTACCCGCTGGCGCTTCTGGTTATGTAGAGTATTATGCCAGAGAAGGTATGCAGGTACGTAAAGATGGTTCGGTGTACGCCCTTACCAATAACAAAAAAGAAACCAAGGGTGTGGAGTTGTCAGAGGAACAGTTGGAAAAAATGCGTTCTAATATGGCGAATTTTTCTTATGGATTTTCTGGCAGTGATTTTTATGATGCCTATAGTTTTAAATATGAGCTGCAGGGAAGTATTCTTCAGGCTGCAGGTATTATGGAGCAAAAGCAGGAAGAAGAGAAAAAAGACCAGGAGAACACGGATTCCAATGCGATTGTGGGAGAAGAAGTTGGGAATCAGGTTTCCATTGGAAAACAAACCGTGTACACAGCGCCTGAGGCAGGTGTAGTTGTGTATTCCACAGATGGTTATGAAGGGATTACAGAGGAAAATATTACAGAAGATGCTTTCAATGAAAAATCTTATAAAAAGACAGATTTGCTTACTACAGAAGAATTGGTTGCGGGTGATCCAGTTTACAAAGTGATTACTAGTGAAAATTGGACCATCATGGCGCCCCTTACCGATAAACTAGCTGCTGCTCTATCAGGAAGAGACAGCATTAAAGTGAAATTTACAAAGGATGGTGAGAGTCAGAACGGCTCCCTTACCATTGTACAAGTTGGAAATCAGAAAGCAGCCAAAATCCAGCTGCAAAATGGAATGCCACGTTATGCTTCTGATCGTTTCTTAGAGGTGGAGTTGGTTATTAATACACAAAGTGGCTTAAAAATTCCGGTAAGCTCTGTAGTAGAAAAAGAGTTTTACATTATTCCAAGGGAGTTTCTAGCCCAGGGAAATAATGGAGAAGGAAAGGGATTTATTCGGGAAGTGGATAGCAAAAGCAATTCTTCTGTAACAGAGTTTGTAGAGCCTGTGATTTATAGGGAGATAAATGGAAAAGGAAAAGAAATTGGCTGGGGTGACGAAAATGATACCAGTGGCTATTGTTATGTGGATAAATCCGAGTTTAAGGAAGGGGATGTACTGAAAAAACAGGATTCCTCAGAAACTTATACCATTGGAAAAACAGAAGAACTTCAGGGTGTGTATGGAATGAACAAAGGCTATGCTGTATTTCGCCAGATTAATATACTGGATCAGAATGAGGAATATTGTATAGTTTCCCAGGGAACTTCTTATGGGCTTCAAGCATTTGATTATATTGTGCTGGATGGAAAAAGCGTAAAAGAAGAAGAAATTTTGTATTAGGGATAAAAAGAAAGGATGTTTTAGATGAGTGTTTGTGAGAATTATCAGGAAGTAGAAAATAAAGTAAAACAGGCTTGTCAAAGAGCTGGACGTGCAAGAGAAGAGGTTACGCTCATTGCAGTAAGTAAAACAAAACCACTGTCTATGATAGAAGAATTGTTACCTCTTGGTGTCCGTGATTTTGGAGAAAATAAAGTGCAGGAGCTTACTCAAAAAGCAGAAACCCTGGCACAAAAAAAGATACCAGAGCCACAAGTGCGCTGGCATATGATTGGGCATCTTCAGAGAAATAAGGTAAAATATTTGGTGGACAAAGCGTGTATGATTCATTCTGTAGACTCCTTGCGTCTGGCAGAAGAAATCAGTAAGGAGGCAGGAAAAAAAGGAATTCAGATTCCCATTCTCATTGAGGTAAATGTGGCAGAAGAAGAAAGCAAGTTCGGAGTGCATATGGAAGAGGCAGAAACATTGATTCGTCAGATTGCTGTACTTCCTTCCATTTCCATTCAAGGATTGATGACAATTGCTCCTTATGTAGAGAATCCAGAGGAGAATCGTTTCATTTTCAGAAATTTAAAAAAATTAAGTGTTGACATTCAAGGGAAAAGTATTGATAATGTTACTATGGATGTTCTGAGCATGGGGATGACTGGAGATTACCAAGTTGCTATTGAAGAAGGTGCTACACACGTTCGGGTAGGGACAGGCATTTTTGGAGAACGGAACTATTCTTTAAAATAGAATGATTGGAGATTGAATCATGAACATATGGGATAAATTTTTAGATGCAGTAAAAGTAAACGAAGAATACGATGACGATGATTTTTTAGATGATGTAGATGATGACTTTGAAGATGAGAAGCCTAAGAAGCGTTTCTTTAAAAAACTGGATGATGATTATGATGATGAGTTCGATGACCTTCCTCCAGCTAAGAATTATAAAAGTGCGGAGAAACAGTCTGCTGCTGCAAAGGCGCCAAAAGCGTCTAGAACCGCAACGTCCTCTTCTACTGCTTCCAAATCTTCTGCAAGTAAGGTGACGCCTATGTATAATGTGAATAAAAAGAAAAGCGGCGCTTCTGGTGAAGTTTGCGTGATGAAGCCAAAACGTTTTGATGAGGCTACGGAGATAGTAGATGCATTGTTAGACAACTGTACCGTAATCCTGAACCTGGAAGGGTTGGATATGGAACTGGCGCAGCACATTATTGACTTTACTTCAGGAGCCAGCTATTCTTTAGATGGAAGCATTCGGAGAGTGTCTGCATATATCTTTATTTTAACTCCGGAAGGTGTGGATATTACCGGTGATTCCCAGGACTTTTTAAATGATGTGGTAGGCTCCATTTACTAGAGGGTCTATGGAAAAAGAAGAGTTTTTTCAAAAGCGAATGTTAGAGCTTAGTAAGAAAGCCTTTTTTAGAGGGATTCTTACTTTCTCTGACTTTTTGGATTTAAATCAGCAAAATATTCTTCATAGCCTTTTGCCAAGCCTGGAAAATACCGGAGTTCGGGTGCGGATGTTTGGAGGTTATGAAACTGCGGAGCGTCAGATGGCGGCATTCGTCCCTGATGCTTTTTGTTATGAAGAGGATTTTCATGTAGAAAGTGCATATCCCATTTCCTGTATTCGGGTTGCACCCTTGCAAGCAAAGTTTGCTGATGCCCTTACTCATAGGGATTATCTGGGAAGTATTTTGAATCTGGGACTGGACAGGAGTAAGATTGGAGATATTCTTCTGGAAGAGGATTGTGCTTATGTGTTTTGTCATAGTTCTGTGTGCGGTTTTCTGATTGAGGAAATCAGCCGGATTAAACATACTTCTGTGATGGCAAAAGAGATTTTTGCAAAAGAAGATATGCCAAAACCCAGACGGGAGGAAATTTCTGGCACTGTTGCATCCCCAAGGCTTGACAGTGTCATTGCCCTGGCTTTTCATACCTCTAGAAGTAGTATGATTCCATTTATTGAAGGCGGAAAGGTATTTGTGAATGGAAAGTCTGTAATTTCCAATGGATACAATCTAAAGGAAGGGGATATTATCTCTGTGCGGGGGAAAGGAAAATTTCAATTTGGTTCTGTAACCTGCAAAACGAAGAAAAACCGTTTCCACGTAGTGTTGTATAAATATTGCTAAACAAAGGAGTGAAGACCATGATTCCAGAGCGGTTACTGGTGAGAAAACAGGAGGATTTTCATTATCCCATTGTATTTCAACAAAATTTTGAAAAACTGGCGCAGGAGATACTAGATTTAAAAAAAGATAGCGCTAGGATTTGTATTGTAACAGATAGTCATGTGGCGCCTTTGTATCTGGAACAGGTAAAAGAAGCGCTTTTAAAAACAGGTATGACTGTGAGCTCTTATGTGCTGCCAGCAGGGGAAGCAAATAAAAACCTGGAACAGATTCAGGGGATTTACGAGCATTTGATTCAAAATCATTTTGACCGGAAGGATATGCTGGCTGCTTTGGGTGGTGGTGTCACAGGAGATATGACAGGATTTGCTGCTGCTACCTATTTAAGAGGAATTGATTTTATTCAGATTCCCACTACTTTACTTTCCCAGGTGGATAGCAGTATCGGTGGAAAAACAGGTGTGGATTTTAAACAATATAAAAATATGGTAGGAGCCTTTCATCAGCCTCTGTTAGTGTATATGAATGTTTCTACACTGAAAACCTTACCAGAAGAGGAGTTTTCCAGTGGTATGGGGGAAGTATTAAAGCATGGTCTGATTCGTGATAAAGAATATAGTCAGTGGATTACCAGACACAGACGAGAGATTTTAGCCAGGGAAGAAGAAGCATGCAAGGAAATGATTTATCGAAGCTGTGTGATTAAAAAAAATGTGGTGGAGCAGGATCCTACAGAAAAAGGGGAACGGGCGCTTCTCAATATGGGGCATACCATAGGACATGCAGTAGAAAAGTTAAAGGATTTTTCTTTGCTTCATGGACAATGTGTATCCATTGGATGTGCGGCCTCTGTTTATCTATCCTGGAAGAAAGGTTGGATTTCTAAGGAAGAGTATGGAGAAATCAAGGAACAGCTTCAGGCGTTTGCACTTCCTGTTAAGGTGCAGGGGCTTGGGAAAGAAGAAGTTTTAAAAACAACCAAATCAGATAAAAAAATGGCAGGTGGACAGATTCGTTTTATCCTGTTAAGAGCCTGGGGAGATGCAGTGATTGACACAACCCTTACAGATGAAGAATTATTAGAAGGAATCCAGAGTATTTTAACGGAGGAAAAGGCATGAAAACAAAACAACAAGGTGTAAAAAATTTTCTGGAGCTTTTGGCAGCTGTTCTTCTGTTGGTAGGTCTTGACCAATATACCAAATTTCTGGCTGTAAAGCATTTAAAAGACCAGGCGGATATTGCTCTCATTCCTAATGTGCTATATTTACAATATTTGGAAAATAGGGGCGCTGCTTTTGGGATTTTTCAAGGTCAGAAATGGTTTCTTTTATTTTTGACAGGTCTAGTACTTTTGGGTGTTTTTTATGTACTGTGGAAAATGCCGCAAGAAAAGAAATTTTGGCCTTTAAAAGGACTTTGTTTTTTTATTGCTTCTGGAGGACTGGGAAATATGATTGACCGGATACGGTTGGATTATGTGGTGGATTTTATTTATTTTTCCCCTATTGATTTTCCTATTTTCAATGTGGCAGATATTTATGTGACAGTGAGTATGCTTCTTCTTTTGATATTGGTGATGTTTTATTACAAAGAAGAGGATTTTGACTTTTTAAAATGGAAACAAAAGTAAGAGCAGGAGTGAGCAGAATGAAACAGCTATGTTTACAGGCAGATGTCGCCTATGCAGGCGTGCGGATTGATAAATATTTAGCGGAAGTGATGTCTGATTACTCCCGCTCTTTTTTACAGAAACAGTTAAAAGATGGAAATGTTACAGTGAATGGTAAACAGGCAAAGGCCAGCTATAAGGTAGCGGAAGAGGATGAAATTGCAGTGTTAATTCCAGATAATTTGGAACCGGACATTCAGGCAGAAAACATCTCTCTGGATATTCTCTATGAAGATGACCAGCTTTTGGTGGTAAATAAGCCAAAAGGAATGGTGGTTCATCCAAGCCCAGGACATTATTCAGGAACCTTGGTAAATGCCTTGATGTATCACTGCAAAGATCAATTATCAGGGATTAATGGGGTTCTAAGGCCAGGCATTGTTCATCGGATTGATATGGATACCACAGGAGCTTTGGTAGTATGTAAAACAGATACTGCACATCAGAGTCTGGCAGAACAGTTAAAGGTTCATAGCATTACCAGAAAATACAGGGCAATTGTCCATGGAAATCTCACGCAAGATACAGGAACGATTGAAGGGGATATTGGAAGGCATCCAACAGATCGAAAAAAAATGGCAGTTCATGTAAAAAACGGGAAACCAGCGGTTACCCACTATAGGGTGCTACAGCGGTTTGGAAATTATACTTATGTGGAATGTCAGTTGGAAACAGGAAGAACCCACCAGATTCGTGTACACATGAGTAGCATTGGACATCCACTTCTTGGTGATGAGGTGTATGGACCAAAAAAATGTCCGATTGCAGGACTTCAGGGACAGACGCTTCATGCCATGGTTCTTGGGTTTCAACATCCGGTTACTGAGAAATATATGGAATTTACTGCGCCGCTGCCGGAATATTTTCAAAAACTTCTGTTAAAATTTTAAATAATATATACATTTAAAGTAAAATGAATTATAATAAATGTAAGAAAGAATGTTAGAAAGGAGTGTATGAGTATGGCAGCAAATACAGTTATTACCATAGGACGTCAGACAGGAAGCGGGGGACGTGATGTAGGAAAACTTCTTGCCAAAGAGTTAGGAATCAAATGTTATGACAAAGAGCTGCTGGACCGTGCAGCCAAAGATAGTGGAATTTGTCATGAACTGTTTGAGCATCATGATGAAAAACCGACGAATAGTTTTTTATATTCTTTAGTGATGGATACGTATTCTTTTGGCTATTCTTCAGCAGCCTTTGCAGATATGCCCATTAATCACAAAGTATTTTTGGCACAGTTTGATACCATTAAAAAAATTGCACAGGAAGAATCCTGTGTTATGGTAGGACGCTGTGCAGACTATGCTCTGGCAGAATATCCAGGAACCCTCAGTGTGTTTATTCATGCAGACTTAGATAAGCGGATTCGCAGACTGGCTAAGGTATACAATCTAACAGATTCTGCAGCCAAGGATCAGATTCAAAAAAGTGATAAGAAACGTGCCAGCTATTATAATTATTATACCAGCAAAAAATGGGGAGACAGCGCCAGCTATAATCTCTGCTTAGACAGTGGAGTTTTAGGTGTAGAAGGTTGTGTGGAAATGATAAAAGCAGCCATTGATCTAAAGAAAAAAACAAAGGCTTGGTAAATAAGAAAAGAACAAAAGGAGATGTTTTCATGCAACATCTCCTTTTGGTTTTTGTACCGGCTTAGGAATGTTTTCCCTGAATAGGATGCCAGCCTGGGATGTTTCCATTGCAGATGGCAGTGAACATCCGCTCTTTGGTTCCTGGATTTTCTTTTGTAATATCACGAAGGAGTTCCTTGGCATACTGGCGTTTGGTGTAGCCGTCAATAGGACAGGGACTTTTTTCTATTTCCAGCTGGTATTTATTTTTAAAACCAATGACATCTGCTTCATCTACAAAAAGAAGAGGACGTATGACGGTTAAATCCATACGGTCTAAGTAAGTCTTAGGGGAAAAGGTATGGAAGCGCCCTTCATAGATGAGGGAGAGCAGCATGGTTTCCACAACATCATCTTTGTGATGCGCATAGGCAATTTTGTTGCAGCCAAGTTCTTTGGCGGCGGTATTTAAAGCCCCTTTTCTCATTTTCGCACATAAAGAACAGGGATTGCTTTCTTTGCGTTCTTCAAAGATAATAGGACCAATATCAGTCTTTACTAGAGTAAAAGGAATCCCAAGACTTTCACACAAGGCTTGTATTTTATCTGACTGGAATCCTGGATGACCTAAATCCACGGTAATGACCTCCAGGGTAAATGGGTTTGGATAAAAGCGCATGAGGCCATGGAGGGCATAGAGCATAGTGAGACTGTCTTTTCCTCCAGAGACGCCTACTGCAATCTTGTCTCCGGAATCTATTAATTGAAATTCATCTACAGCCTTTCTGGTGAGGCTTAATAATTTCTGTAATTTCATTTTTTCATCCTTTCCATCCTTGAATTTAGAAACCTTTTGCATCATAGCATAGAACGAAAAAAAAAGAAAGAATTTTCTTTAATTCTTACACAAAACACTAGATTCATGGTACAATAGATTCAAAAGTCATTTGGAAAAGAATAGGAGAAAAAAATAAGTATATGAAAGTTCATTGGAAAAATAAGTATTTGTATTGGGGACTTACTGCTTTTGCAGTGGTTGGTGCCAGTATGTTGTTTTATTTCCTGCTGTTTCGTATGGATGTGGTATTGGGTACCCTGCGGAAATTAATCTCTATTTTAATGCCCATTATCTGTGGGGCGATTATTGCCTATTTGCTGATTCCTATTGTCAATTTCCAGGAACGGCATATTTACAAATTTCTGATAAAGAAAAAACATATTACCCCTAATAAAACCCAGCGAAAAGTGATTCGTTATGTGGGAATTGTATGTGCGCTGATTTTTTCATTTTTCATTATTTATTCTTTGCTGGCCATGATTGTGCCAAGTATTATTGAGAGTATCATTAGTATTATCAATGATTCTCCCAGGTACTTCCAGAATATCCGTCACTGGCTGGAATCTCTTTTAAAAGATAATCCAGAATGGAAGACCACGGTATTTTCCTATGTGGAACAATACTCTCCCAGAATTGAGAACTTTTTGAATGATCAGATTTTGCCGCAGTTGCGCTCTATTCTCCAGCATTTAAGTACTGGAGTGTTCGGTACGCTGGTATTTTTGAAAAATCTATTAATTGGTCTGATTATTTCTGTTTATCTTATGGCAGGTAAAGAAGAGTTTGTGACACAGTCCAAAATGTTTGTTTATGCTTTTTTCAGCACAGAACATGCCAATAATGTGGTAAAAGGCGTGCGTTTTATTCATAAAACTTTTGTTGGCTTTATTATAGGAAAAATTATTGACTCTGTGATTATTGGAATTCTGTGTTATATTGGAACAACGATTATTGGAACTCCTTATGCACTGCTGGTTAGTGTGGTTGTAGGTGTAACCAATGTAATTCCATTTTTTGGTCCTTATCTGGGAGCAATCCCTACAGCATTTATTATTCTTATGGTGAATCCTATGCAGTGTTTGTATTTCCTGATTTTTATTCTGCTTTTGCAGCAATTTGATGGAAATATTCTGGGACCAAAGATTTTAGGAAATTCTACAGGACTTTCTAGTTTTATGGTGATTGTAGCCATTCTTTTGTTTGGCGGTCTTATGGGCGTGTCAGGCATGATTATTGGAGTGCCTACTCTGGCAGTGATTATGGCAGGAATGAAAACCTTTCGGGCTTATAACCTGCGGAAGAAATCTATGCCCATGGAGGAGAAGGTGTATACCCATATGGAATATATGAATCCAAAAACCCGTCTTCCTGTGGATTTTGCAGTAGATGAAAACGGTATGGATACAGAAAAGGAAAAAGAGGAAGAAAACAAATGAAGTTGGTAATTCAAAAAGTAAGCAGTGCTTCTGTGGAAGTAGAAGGAAGCTGTGTAGGAAAAATTGGAAAAGGCTTTTTGGTTCTTGTGGGAATCGGAAAAGAAGATACCAGGGAAGTAGCAGACCAGTTTATTAAGAAAATGGTGAATCTGCGGATTTTTGCAGATGAAAATGGAAAGACCAATCTCTCCCTGGCAGATGTCAATGGGGAGGTGCTTCTGGTATCTCAGTTTACCCTGTACGCCAATTGTAAAAAAGGTAACCGTCCCAGCTTTTTTGATGCGGGGGAACCAGATAAGGCCCAGGCTTTGTATGAATACATGGTAGAAAAGGTAAAGGAACGTGTTCCTGTGGTACAGACTGGAACCTTTGGGGCAATGATGAAAGTTTCCCTGATTAATGAAGGACCCTTTACGATTATTCTGGATGAGAATACCTTTCAATAACAAAAAAGAAATGAAGGCCTGCGGGAAAAATGGCAGCCAGTTGCTTTTTTCTTTTATATCTATATATGCTATTTTTAATCCTAAGCCTTAATGGTTGTTTTTTTGAATGTCCAGCTATAAAAACGCTTGTAGGACCATCTGTACCACCTATGATTGAAACCCCATTTTTACTTTTTTGTTCCATTCGTCTTTTCCTCACAAATACCGATTTTGGAGGGAGTTACAAACAGGGAATATTATGGAAGATCAGCAACGACTATTGAAAACAAATGCAAGATAGAGTATGGAACAGAGCAAGGATTATCAGCACTGATTTATGGAGAAAAAGGGTTAAGCTCGTTGCCAATACAGGATATTGCAGGGGAGCATATAGATACAGATAATGAGTACATGTATTACTATTCGGTTGAATTTATAAAATAGCACTAATAAAAAGAAGAGGATGTCACGTAATCTGCTTTGATTCGTTGGCATCCTTTTTTGACATTTAGTTTTTATGACATTATAGATTTCATAACCTATTTCTTATTTTTCGGTATTCTCTCGGCGAATATCCTTTCAACTTGTGAAAAAGCCGACTGAAATAAAGCTGGTTATCATATCCGACAATCTTAGAAATCTCATTGATGGAATAAGTTGTTGTTTCAAGTAACATCTGAGCATTGTTGATGCGGATTCCCACAATGAATTGCATTGGTGTAGAACCGGTATATTTTTTGAAATTTCGGATAAACCAGCTGACACTCATGCCTCGTGAGGCAGCATAATCATCAATATTGATATTTTGATTGTAGTTTTCACTGAAAAAGGTAACAGCATTATCCATCTCATGATCAAGATATTCATTTTTTAATATGTGCTCTCTTGTCAGTTCCCGGTGGAAACTGATCAGAAGATGACGTAGCAAAAGGACAAGCATTTCCTCATAATTGTCTTGACAGCGTTGGAGCTCGATAATGATACGTTTGAAAATTTGTTCATATTCATTAGATGTACCCACTTGAAAGACACGTTCTTTATCCGGAAACCCATATTGACGTAAGATATTTTTCACATTGCTTCCTGTGAAGTGAATCCAGTATACTTCTGTCTTATCTTCTCCGTAATATTCATATTTTTGGAGTTCTTTCGGTCTGTACAGTACAATGTTGCCGGCTGGAACAATCGTTTCATTATTTACATTATCAAAATGAAAATGCCCACAACCAGCAGTGATATATATAATCTGATAATCCAGACGACCCCTTGGACGGTAGGTCGGAAGTTTGGGATGTCTGGAAAGACGGTAAGTACCACAGCTACCGACAATCAGCGGACGACTTTTGTCTTTGAAATCCATATGTGAGTGGTTCAAATAACCGGTGTTCAAATACATAGGACAGCACCTCTTTTCGTACTTTTTATCATTGTATCATTTAGTGCATATTTTGTCTAATCCAATTCATAGACATATTTTGCGAATTAGGATAAGCTATATATAGCATAACTAAGGAACGTAAACAAAAAGTAAAGTATAAGGTTTGCTTTAGGAAAACAAAGAACAAAAAAGTATATGTATTGGAGGAGAGCTATTTATGATCGTACCACGTTATTATGAAAATCTAAGCGTACTGCACGAAAACACAATGCCAGCCAGAGCCTATTATATTCCGGCATCCAGAAGAATGGATAACTTGGTGGAACACAGAGAAGAGTCAGATCGTATGCAGTTATTGAATGGAACTTGGAAATTCCAGTATTTTAACAGCATCTATGACATTCAGGATTCTTTCTTTGAGAAGAATTATGATACAGAAAATTTTGATGAGATTCAGGTTCCAAGTGTATGGCAGATGGCTGGATATGATACACACCAGTATACAAACATCCGGTATCCATTTCCGTTTGATCCACCATATGTGCCACAGGACATTCCGTGTGGAGCCTATGTACATACTTTTGAGTACAGTAGAGATGAGAAAGCGCCAAAATCTTTTTTGAACTTTGAAGGAGTAGACAGTTGCTTTTACGTATGGATCAATGGCTCTTACATAGGATACAGCCAGGTTTCGCATATGACCAGTGAGTTTGATGTTACCGATGTACTTCAGGATGGAACGAATACGGTGGCAGTGTTGGTAATGAAGTGGTGTGATGGTTCCTATTTGGAAGATCAGGACAAATTCCGTATGAGTG
>CAJKMA010000010.1 GCA_905200905.1 uncultured Bacillota bacterium | reverse complement strand
ACGCTTCAAAAGCAAACCTCCTGGTTGGCAATCCTGATATGGTCAGTGCAGTAATGCAGGCTGCCGGTCCCGGAAGGGATGTCACCGGAATTCCTGCCTCGTAACACATAGCCACCAGTTCCTCCCCAGGATCTGAAATTCCTGGCGTTCCCGCATCTGTAATCAGGGCTATATTTTTACCCTCCTGCATCTGTTCTATCAGATAACGCCCTTTTTCGTATTTATTGTACTCGTGATAGCTGGTCATTGGAGTTTTTATTTCAAAATGATTCAATAACTTAATGCTGTTTCTGGTGTCCTCCGCTGCAATCAAATCTGCTTCCTTCAGAATCCTGAGCACCCGGTAGGTAATGTCTTCCAGATTCCCAATGGGGGTGGCACATAAATATAACATTCCACTCATTTCTTTGTCTCCTGTCCGTAAATATCAAATATTTCCCTGGTATAAACTCCAGGTTTTTCGTAAACAATCAACGGTTTCTCCACGGTCATCCTGGAATTTCCGCCACGCATCCCTTCTATCAAAACCATGTTGGGTTCTTTATCCACATAAGGATGCACCAGACGCATTCTCTTTGGCTCAATCCTGTATTTCACCATCACACTCATGATTTCTGCCAGCCGGAAAGGCCGGTGTACCATATAAAACCGTCCCCTTGGTTTTAACACTTTTGCCGCCTGAGAAATTACATCTTCCAGGGTACATAAGGTTTCGTGCCTGGCTATGATTTTTGCCTGATTGTCTCCTGTGAGTCCATGATTTCCTACCATATAGGGAGGATTTGTAGTCACCACATCAAAAAAAGACCCTCCATAAATGGCTGCGGCCTCCTTGATGTCTCCCGTGGTAATGACAATATCCTCTTCCAGATGATTATATGCTACACTCCTTCTGGCCACATCTGCACTCTCTTCTTGTATTTCCAGACCAGTGTACTTTCCCTTAGGATATCTTGCTTTTAATAAAATGGGGACTATTCCAGTCCCCGTTCCCATATCCAGTACCTGCTCCTGCGGTTTTACATTTGCAAACCAGGACAGCAGCACCGCATCAATCCCAAAACAAAATTGTTTTGGATTTTGAATCAGCATATATCCATTTTGAAGGTCATCCAGTCTTTCATGCTCCAGAACCAGTTTTTCTCTATCCATGCTGTTTCCTCTCTATTTGTCCTTTTCCAGTTCCTTTAATGCCTTCATTTCTTCTTCCGTTAATTTCAGTTTTTCTTTTTTCTGTCTGGATTTGAATTTTAATTCAGAAGCCTGATACTCTCTGATTTCCTTCTCATCCTCCACATCAACAATCACTTTTACTAACTGACGCAGCACATTCACGCTCTGCACTTCACCTTTGAGACCTTCCGGTGTGGTAACTCTGTCTCCTGTATTTGGAAGTTTCCTGTTCAGTTCCTCATAAGTCTCTTCCTCATTTTTCAGGCAGCACATCAGTCTGCCGCATACACCTGAAATCTTTGTAGGATTTAAAGACAGATTCTGCTCTTTTGCCATTTTGATAGAAACTGGCACAAATTCGGAAAGATAGGTGTGACAGCACAGTGGACGTCCACAGATACCAATTCCACCAAGAATCTTGGTTTCATCCCTGACACCAATCTGACGAAGCTCGATTCTTGTCTTAAAAATTGCCGCCAGATCTTTTACCAGCTCACGGAAATCGATTCTTCCGTCTGCGGTAAAATAAAACAAAATTTTATTATTATCAAATGTGTATTCCACATCAATCAGCTTCATCTCCAGGCTGTGCTCTCTGATTTTCTTTAAACACACCTGAAAGGCTTCTTTTTCTTTTTTCCGGTTTATCTCCTCTTTCTTGTCATCCTGAGGATTTGCAATGCGAATCACCTCTTTCAAAGGCTGGATTACTTTTTCATCTTCCACATCTCTAGGGGCAAGAACCACATGCCCGTACTCCACTCCTCTTGCCGTTTCCACAATCACATGGTCGCCTGTGTGTATCTCCAAATCCTTTGGTGAAAAGTAATAGATTTTCCCAACATTGCGAAATCTAACTCCAATTACTCTTGTCATCTTAGTTCTCCCTGATTGTAAGGAACAAAAGTTCCATAGTTAAGTCAAAATTCACGTTTGCCTGCAAACGTGCCTTGGCAGTCTCGATGCCCTTGATAATATTCTCAAGTCCTTCATAAGAACTGCTGTCTGCCCTGTTCTTAATGGCATTATATTCCTGGCGGAAAACAAGTCCGTCAATCTCATGGGTTGCCTTGAACATCAGAACATCCCGGAACCATACCAGGAATAAATCCAGATATTCATAAACTGTATGCTTCTGCTCAGAAAGCAAGCGGATGGCATCTACCATCTCGTAAACCTCCATATCCTTTCCTTTTTTCAAAATGCGGAAAGCCGCTTCCATCATATCTGAAAAATCTTCTGCCGTAGCAATCTGTTTCGCTTTCCCCACATTACCCTGTGCGAAGGCAACACTGACCTCTGCCTGATAATCAGGTACATGAAGCTCCTCCATCAGATATTTCTTGATTACTTCATCCCGCACGGGTTTGAAGTTCAATGTCACACATCTGGAGGAAATCGTAGGAAGCAATGCACCTTCGTTGTTTACTAAAAGAAGAATCACTGCATAAGCAGGCGGCTCCTCAATGGTTTTCAAAAGGGCATTCTGTGCCTGGACAGTCATTTTCTCTGCTTCATCTACAATATAAATCTTATAAGGCCCTGTATAAGGCTTAATAGCCACATCTCCTATTAATTGTTCCCTAATATCTTCAATTCCTATGGAGGCCGGTTTCTCATGATTGATATATATTATATCCGGGTGATTTCGGTTCATAGCTTTCTTACAGGAACTGCAATGCAGACATGGTTCCTTTCCGTGTTTTTCACATTGCAATGTCATAGCAAAAAGTTTTGCCAGAAGTTTCTTGCCACTTCCCTTTTCTCCTGCAAAAAGATAAGAATGGGAAACCTGTTCCATGGCTGCTGCGTTTTGTAAATGTTTTAAAATCTCCTCATGTCCCAATACGTTTTTTACTTCCTGCATTGCAACTCACCTCTTTTCCAATGATATAGCCAATTATAGCATATCTTTTCCTTCTACTGCAACGTTTGTATCCAGTTTTTAATTTCTTTTATACACTGTTCCAGTTCCTTGTTTGCAAATCTTCTTCCAATCCCCGCCTGTGCCAGTTTTTCCTCAGAAAAATCCTCTGCGTCTGCCAGGAATCTCCTGCACATTTCTTCATACTTCGGCACCTTCTGCTGTTCTTCTCTGCTGATGGCACGTTTCAGCCGTTCTCCATCTTCCACTTCTATATAAAGAGGACAGATATTTTCTTTCCCATAATATTGTTTCATTCCCTCATAGGATTCCAGGGTTCCGATTCCCAGGTAATTTTCCTGCTCCAATGCAATCTGTCCGTCATCTGCTGTAAAATAAATCCAAGGGCCATACACGGTATGGTATGTTCTGGACTCAATCACTCTTCCCTGTTTGTAAAATGTATCAAAACTCTCTTTTTGTACGAAATGATACTCTCTGCCATCCTGTTCCCCTTCACGCATTGGCCTGGTGGTATAAAGAATAATCTTTTTTAACTGCATATCTTCATCTTGCAATAATCTGCTGTAAATCGTATCCTTCCCGGAGGAACTCTTTCCCATGATATAAAAAATCTTTCCCATCTGCCTGACCTTCCTTTCTTCTCACCGCAATCATATCATGGGAAGAATGGTTGCGCAACGGAATGGAAAAAAAATTCTGTCATTCGATATAAGTTATATTTTATGGTATAATAATCACACTAATATTTTGATGGAGACAAACTTATGAACTACCTAGACGAATCTTTATATGAATACAGCAAGACAGACTTTTATCCTTTTCACATGCCAGGGCACAAACGCCAGGTTCATTCTCCGTATCTTAGGAATCCTTACGAAGTGGATATTACGGAGATAACAGATTTTGACAATCTACATCATGCAGAAGGAATCATAAAGGAAAATCAGGAGCTGGCAGCCTCTTTATATCATGCAGATAAATCCTGGTTTTTGATAAACGGCAGTACAGCCGGTATCCTGGCTGCTGTCTCCGCCTGTACCTTGCGGGGTGGAAAACTTCTTATGGCAAGAAACTGCCACAAAGCCGTATATCATGCCGCTTACCTGCGTGGTCTTAAAACGACTTATTTGTACCCATCTTACGAACCTTTCTGTGGATTAAACGGAGGAATTTTACCGGAAGATGTGGAAAAATCCCTGCTGGAAAACGAAGATATCCAAGCCGTAGTAATCACCTCTCCCAGCTATGACGGAATCGTGTCAGACATAGCAAAGATTGCCCAGATTGTACATCGTTATGGGATACCGCTTATTGTAGATGAAGCACACGGTGCTCATTTTGCCTTTCACCAAGATTTTCCGGTATCAGCTCTTGAACTTGGTGCCGATGTTGTGATACATAGTTTACATAAAACATTACCTGCAATGACACAAACAGCCCTCCTTCACAAAAAAGGCAACCTGGTTTCTACCGAAAAACTGGAGGAATTTCTTGGAATTTACGAAACCAGCAGCCCTTCCTATATTTTAATGGGAGGAATTTCCTATTGTCTTCGGTTTTTAAAAGAACAGAGCACAGAACAATTTGAACTTTTTTCCATGAGAGTAAAAAATGCACGAAAACAGTTATGTGCCATGAAAGTTCTCCACTTAATAGATTTGGATTTCAAAGTACAGAAAGATATTTTTGATATGGATTTATCCAAGTTTGTCATTTCAACGGTGAATGCCCCTATCAATGGCCCACAGCTTCACCATATTTTGAGAACAAAATACCATCTGGAAATGGAAATGGAAGCAGAACAATATGTTTTGGCACTGACAAGTGTCATGGACAGCCAAGAGGGATTTGACAGGCTGGTAAATGCACTATTAGAAACCGACGAAAGTTTATGGAGAAAAGAGCAGCAAATACATAAATATGTTTTTGAAGACTCTAAACGCACTGCAAAAAACCAGCAAAAATGTGCAATCTGGCAGGCAATGGAGGGAATTTGGGAAACTGTTCCTTTGAAGGAAAGCAAGGGCAGAGTATCCACGGAGTACGCCTATTTATATCCACCAGGAATCCCACTTCTTGTACCAGGGGAAATCATTTCCGAAGAATTTCTGATTCAGGCAGAGCATTTAAAAACCCAGGGCATGTATCTGCAAGGCATGAAAGATTACAGGCAGCAATCTATTCGTGTTTTGGTGTAAGTGAATGTATTCAGGGGGCTGTTTCCAGCCCCTTAAATCATCTCACACCTTAAACCGATATCCCACGCCCCAGATTGTTTCAATATACTGAGGTTTAGCAGTATTAAATTCTATTTTTTCACGAATCTTCTTGATATGCACAGTAACTGTAGCAATATCTCCAATAGATTCCATTGCCCAAATTTCCTTGAACAATTCATCTTTGGTAAACACCCTGTTTGGATTCTGTGCCAGAAAAGTAAGGAGATCAAATTCCTTGGTTGTGAAATTCTTCTCTTCCCCATTGATCCACACTCTTCTGGCCGTTTTGTCAATCTTCAGCCCGCGGATTTCGATAATATCATTCTCCTGCACACCGGTACCAATCAGACGCTCATATCTGGCAAGATGAGCCTTCACCCTTGCCACAAGCTCACTTGGACTGAACGGCTTTGTCATATAGTCATCTGCTCCCAGTCCCAACCCACGGATTTTGTCAATATCATCCTTCTTGGCTGATACCATGATAATTGGTGTGTTCTTCTGGTTTCTGATTTCCCTGCAGATTTCAAACCCGTCTACTTCAGGAAGCATCAAATCCAGGATAAACAAGTCATAATCCTCTTCCAGTGCTTTCTTTAATCCTACATCGCCTCTGTTTTCAATAGAAACCTGAAATCCACTTAATTCCAAATAATCCTTCTCTAAATCTGCAATGGCTTCCTCATCCTCAATAATTAAAATTTTACTCATTTACCGGTACCTCCTGATATTTTCTAAGGACAAAATACATTACTGTCCCTGTATGTTCCTTGCTGGTTGCCCAGACTTTTCCACCATGGTCTTCCATGATTTTCTTTACAATAGACAGCCCGATACCGCTTCCGCCCTTCGACGAATTTCTGGAAGCATCTGTCCGGTAGAACCGGTCAAAAATATTAGGCAAATCTTTTGCTGCAATTCCCTTTCCATTATCTTCAATCTCTACCTGAATGAAATCACCCACATCCTTCACCCTGAGATTAATCTTTTTAGGTTTATCCGAATCTGTGTATTTCAGAGAATTGCTTACAATATTGTTTACCACCCTTTTAATCTGCTCAGCATCTGCAATGACTGTCACTTCCGGCTCCACATAGTTGGAATAATAAAACTCTACGTTTTTCGCTCCCAATTCTGTCTGTAAGTCCTCTGCACAGTCATCAAAAAATTCTGTCACCGAGATTTTATTAAAAGTATATGGAATCTTATTCGTATCCATTTTGGAATAAAAAGTCAGCTCATTAATCAGTCTGTCCATCTCATTGGCTTTATTATAAATGGTTTTAATATAACGCTCCATCTTCTCAGGAGTATTGGCAACCCCGTCCATAATTCCTTCCACATATCCTTTGACTGCTGTGATTGGTGTTTTCAGATCATGGGAAATATTGCTGATTAATTCTTTGCTCTCTTTGTCAAATTCCACCTTCTCTTCTGCTGTCTCTTTCAGCCTTTGACGCATTTCCTCGAAATCCTGGCACAAGTCTGCAATTTCACTGACTCCTTCAGATGCAACAGAGAAATCCAAATCTCCGGATTTAATCTTCTGAGTTGCCATACGCAATTTATCCAAAGGTGCAATCACACCCCTGTAAATCCACCAGGTCAGCCCCAGTGCTGTTGTCACCAGAATCACCACAACGGTCACCAGCATATTTTTGAACAATTCTTTTACCTGAGGAAGTGTCTGGAGAATATTAGAAACAATAAAGACACTGCCATCTTTTACCTGAGAGGTTTGAAATGTAACCTGTTTCACCAATGCCTGCACTCTTCCTCCCAGATACAGCCCGTCACTGGTACTTGCATCAAAATCCTGGAACTGGGATAGCTTCTCTACCAATTCTACCGGATAATTTTCACATCCATAATAAATAACCCGCTCATCTTCCTGCACTAGGATATAAGAATGCATTTCCTGAAGTTCTTTGTTCAACTCATCCAAATATACGATATCCTCAAACCTGGAGGGCTGTTTGTTGGCAACTTCTTTAATAGACTCCATTTTCTCATTGGTCAAATGATTTACCACCTCTGCCATATTAGCCAGACTTTCATAAGTAGGATTTTCAATACCATATTGTCTTTCAATGGCACTGAACTGATATTGAGTAAAGGCCCAAAATGCAATTCCTGTAAAAAGAAGGGGCTCCAGTACAATTATAAAAAAAGAAATGATAATCCTCGTTTTTAACTTCATATCACTGCCTCTTTCTCATTTTTATCTATGTATGCAATTATTATACCATATGTTTCTCCTTTTTCATCTAAACAAAACCAATCCAAATCTAAACTTTCTATAAAAATTTCTATAAAAGCCTTTGACTTTCCCAAAAACCCCACCTAAAATGGAAGTATCGAAAACTGTAACAAAAACATTTCATACTTAGGAGAAGATTATGTTTATTGATAAAGGAAAACAACTCTTTCAATTAAATCAATTATATCAGCAAAAGGGGATCCAGATTGTTTCCCTGTACGCACATCCAGGCATGGGAAAAAGCAGACTGCTTCAGGAATTTTCCAAAGAAAAACAGGTTCTTTATTTCAAAGCTTCCCCTGTACTCTATGAAGAAAATTTCCGTCTATTTAAGAATTTATGCATCCGCCGCCTAGGTAATCAATTTCAAACCGCAAGAAAATTCTCGGAAATTTTCCGCCTTCTGGCAAAAGATTCTTCCAATCAGCCCCTCGTGCTAATCCTGGACGATGTTTCCTGCTTGCTTGCTCAAAACAAGCGATTCCCTGCTATGCTTCACACTTTGGAGAAAAAAACAGATTCCCAGACCAAGCTTTTTATCCTTTTGTGTAAGCCTGGACATCTATATGAAAAAGAACATAAAAAAGAAGCTCATGCTATGCTTCTTTCCAGATTTTCTTTTTTTGAAATGCAGGCTTTTTATCCTGATAAGACCCTAAAAGAGCAACTTCTCATTTACCGTATTACCGGAGGTAATCCTTCTTACATGCAAGCATTTGTAGGACAACAAAGTGTAGAAAAACTCCTCATGCAACTATTTTTCCAAGAAGACGGTCTGTTTTACCGCCGAATCCCCTCTCTTACCAGAGCTTATTATTCCGGTTCTGCTGTCATGGGTTCTATTCTGGCATCCCTAGGCTGCGAAAGCAAAAAGCTCCAGGAAGTCTGCGACAATACCGGTCTTACCCCAAGTGCTGCCAGCAGCCTCCTGTCTTCCTTGGTATCTCATAACCTAGTGAACCGAATCATACCGGTTACTGAAGACCAGGGAAGCCGGCGCACCCTTTACGAAATTTCAGATGGTGTATTTCGTTTCTGGTATACCTTTGTTTATCCTTACCAATCTGAAATTGAGACTGGCATGGGAGTTGATATCTTTCAGAATTTTGTTAGTCCATCTCTAGAACACTGGCTCAAATCCTCTTTTGAGGACGTCTGCCGTGATTTTCTAGCACTGGAAAAAGAAATGGGCACTGCACCTTTTACATTTGAACAAATTGGAATGTGGTGGGGACAGCATCCTACGAAAAAACGCACGGAATATGTATCTATTGCAGCCTCTGCACCAAAAAAAATCCTGTTAGGCTCCTGCTTCTGGACAGACCAATGGATTGATTTAGAAGCTTTGCACGATTTGAGAAAACACGCTAGTTTATTTCCAGACACCCAACAATGGTATTATTTATTCTCCAAATCTGACTTTGTCAGTGGATTTGAAGTTATATCTGGAAGCCATGTAAAAGTATTTACTTTGGAACAAATGTGCAAAGAGGCCAAGAATTTCTTTGAAACCACCAGGTATTTTTAAAAAAGAGCTATCGCACGAAAATAACTTCTTGCGATAGCTCTACTTTTTACAAGTATTTCTTTAATTCTTCTACCTTATCTAATTTTTCCCATGGCAGATTTAAATCATTTCTTCCGAAATGTCCGTAAGCTGCTGTCTGTTTATAAATCGGACGGCGTAAATCTAACATTTTAATAATACCTGCTGGTCTTAAATCAAAGTTTTCACGAATAATTTCTACCAGACGTGTATCAGACAGTTTACCCGTTCCAAAGGTATCCACCATAATGGAGGTCGGATATGCTACACCAATAGCATAGGAAAGCTGAATTTCACATTTTTTGGCCAAGCCTGCTGCAACAATGTTTTTGGCCACATAACGGGCTGCATATGCTGCTGAACGGTCTACCTTAGTACAGTCTTTTCCTGAAAAAGCACCGCCGCCGTGACGCGCATATCCACCGTAAGTATCTACAATAATCTTACGGCCTGTAAGACCACTGTCACCGTGAGGACCACCGATTACAAAGCGGCCTGTAGGATTAATAAAGAATTTTGTATTCTCATCCACCATCTCTGCTGGCAAAATTGGGTCAAATACATATTTCTTGATATCTGCATGAATCTGTTCCTGTGTCACATCTGGGTCATGCTGTGTGGATAATACCACTGCATCAAGACGTACCGGTTTGTCATTTTCATCATATTCAACAGTAACCTGTGATTTTCCATCTGGTCTTAAATAAGTCAGTGTTCCATCTTTACGCACCTTAGTAAGCTGCAGCGCCAACTTATGCGCTAAAGCAATAGGATATGGCATATATTCCTCGGTTTCATCAGAAGCAAAACCAAACATCATACCCTGGTCACCTGCTCCAATGGCATCCAGTTCTTCTTCAGACATTTTATTTTCTTTTGCCTCCAAAGCCTTATCAACACCCATTGCAATGTCTGCTGACTGCTCATCAATGGTAGTAATCACACCGCAGGTATCTGCATCAAATCCGTATTTTGCTCTTGTGTAGCCGATTTCACGTACTGTATCTCTTACAATCTTCGGAATATCCACATAAGCTTTTGTGGTAATTTCACCCATTACCATAACTACACCTGTTGTCACAGCAGTTTCGCAGGCAACACGGCTCATAGGGTCTTTTTCCATTAATGCATCCAAAATAGCATCAGAAATAGCATCGCACATTTTATCTGGATGGCCTTCGGTTACAGATTCTGAAGTAAATAATCTTTTTTCCATGGTATCTTTCCTTTCTTTTTGGTTATATTTTCTCTTGACGTAACATAAAAGAGCCCGCACTAAGCGGACCCATATCGTTCTAAAATGAATCCTCTTATTGTTCGACTACTCGCTCAGGTTGGCACCTTCCGCGTGGCGGGGTTGCCGTGACTTCACAGATCCTATGTATCTCCATCACTCTGAATAAGAGAAAATATAAATTGTTTTCTGTTTTCGTTTATTACAATACAAGGTTTTTTCTAGTTCGTCAAGCCTTTTTTAGCCTACTCTTAGCTGAAATTTCTTAATTTCCTTTTCACTGGAAACTTTTTCAATCTCTGCACCCAAACTTCTCAGCTTTTCTTCAAAACGCTCATAGCCTCTCTGAATATATACAATGTCATCCACAATAGTAATACCTTCTGAGGCAAGACCTGCAATAACCAAAGCTGCACCTGCACGCAAATCAGGAGCACAAACTCTTGCGCCTGTTAATTTAGGAACACCATCAATAATTGCTGTGTTTCCTTCTACTTTGATATTCGCGCCCATTCTTGCAAGCTCTGCAGCATATTTAAAGCGATTCTCAAAAATACTCTCTGTCACAATACTTGTCCCTTCTGCCAGAGTCAGGGCAACAGAAAACTGGGGCTGCATATCTGTAGGGTAACCTGGATAAGGCATAGTCTTTACATTAGTACGTTTCAGACGCTTATTAGCTACTACACGTACTGCATCATCAAACTCTTCTACCTGACATCCGATTTCTTCTAATTTGGCAGTGGTTGCTTCCAGATGCTTAGGAATTACATTTTTTACCATAACATCTCCCATAGTTGCCGCTGCAGCACACATGAAGGTTCCTGCTTCAATCTGATCCGGAATAATGGAATAACTTGTGCCGTGAAGTTTTTCCACGCCACGAATACGGATAACATCCGTACCTGCACCTTTAATATTAGCCCCCATACTATTCAGGAAGTTAGCCACATCTACAACATGTGGTTCTCTAGCTGCATTTTCAATGGTGGTATTTCCCTGCGCCATAGCCGCAGCCATCATAATATTAATCGTAGCTCCTACAGACACCATATCCAAGAAAATATGCTTCCCAAGCAGCTGGTCTGCTTTTGCAACAACCGCACCATGAATAATGTCCACAGACGCTCCCAAGGCTCTGAAGCCTTTCAAATGTTGGTCAATCGGACGGCTTCCGATGTTACAACCACCTGGAAGAGGCACTTCCGCATTTTTATATTTTCCTAAAAGCGCCCCTAAAAGATAATAAGACGCTCTGATTTTTTTAATATATTCATACTCCACTGTAATGTTGCCAATAGTGGAACCAACAATTTTTACTTCTGTAGGGCTGATGCGTTCCACAACCGCTCCAATTTCTTTAATCGCTTCTAACAGAACATTAATATCCCTTACATCCGGTAAGTTCTCAATGTGTACCGTTTCATCTGTCATAATTGCTGCTGCCAATATAGCAAGGGCTGCGTTCTTTGCTCCGCCAATCTCTACTTCTCCAACCAACGGATTCCCGCCTTTGATAACATACTGTTCCATATACACACCTCTTATTTTTTAGACCTCAGGGCCTGTCTCAATTTATCGTCTTCCTGCCCCTTCGCAGGTTTTCATCTCATTAAAAGCCATTCTCGAATCATTATCTATACACGTAAAACGAGGAATACAATGCCTTTTGCGCAAAAACTTCCTCCCTATTTTATTTTATGGCTTAATTATTATATTATAACAGATACCGCCATTTGTAAATAAAAATTAACATTTTCCTGTAATTGTGCCCTTTTTTTATTTCTATTCTCTGTTATTTTTCTAACTCTTCCAGAATTTTCTGTAAAGTCTGCTCCACATTTAATTTTTTCTCATCAACTACCACATCTGCATACTTCTCATACAGTGGGGTTCTCTCATCAAAAAGTCCTTTTAAAGTCTGCCCTTCTCGTAAAACAACCCCTCTTCCTTTTAGATTTCCTAATCTTCTTTGCAAAATACTGTAGTCTAATTTTAAATAAATAATGGTTCCAATTTCCTTTAAATGTTTCATGGCTTCCTGGCAATATACTACACTTCCCCCAGTAGCTATAACAGCATTGGAAACTTCTATAGAACCGTTTACCCTATTTTCAATATCCAGGAAACCATCTAACCCTTCTCTTTCGATAATCTCCCGCAAAAGTGCTTTTTCTTCCTTCTGAATTAACAAATCTGAATCTAAAAATTCATAGCCCAGTACCTTTGCCAAAATCACTCCGACTGTACTTTTCCCTACACCAGGCATCCCAATAAGTACCAGATTGTCTTTTTTCATTTTTCCATTTTCCTCTGCTTCTTCTGTCTTTTTTTCTTAATACTATAACCAAAGGTTCCCAGTTTTTTTCCAAGTCCATAATACTCTCCATGAGAATACACAATAGGATTTGCCAGTGCTAAATCAAATTTTCCTTTTTCATCCATATATTTATTATCCACATGCACTGCCAAGACATCTGCTGTAAAAACACTATGACTTCCATATTCCCGAATTTCCCGCACCCGACATTCAATGGACACTGGAGACTCTTTAATCATAGGTGCCCCCACATGAGACGCTGGCTGCCTAGTAAGGCGCACTGCCTTAAATTTATCCACATCCCGACCCGATTTCACACCACAATAATCTGTAGCATAGGCCAATTTTTCTGTTGTGAGATTAATCACAAATTCTCCAGTCTCCATAAGCATCTTATAAGAATATCGTTCTGGACGTACAGAAATAGACACCATAGGCGGATTAGTACATACAGTTCCCGCCCATGCCACAGTGATAATATTATCATGTCCCTCCTCGTCTGCTACACTCACCAATACAACTGGCAAAGGATATAACATATTCCCAGGTTTCCACTCTACTTTTGGCATAACATAACTCCATTTCTATCTTTTAATTATTCTGCTGCAAGGTTCCGATAAACGCTGGAATCAACTGTTTCTTTCTAGACACAACTCCAGGAAGAATATAGCCTCCCTGAGATTCTTGAACTTCAAAGGCTTCCTCTACCAAGCGTCCGCTTCCTTCTCCGTAGCAAATAATCTCTGAACACTCTTCTAAAATATTTGTCAGCATAAAAAACACCATAGAAATTCCATTTTTTCCACATTCATGCTGCATAAAAGGAATCAACCTTTGTTTCAAATCCGCCAATTCTTCTGCATTCATAGAGCTAATCTGACCCACGCCAAAATTCACTGTATCTGCTGTAAAACGTTTGAAATCCTGATAGAAAATAACTTCTGCTGTCTTTCCTCTCAGATTACTTCCAGCGGTAAACATTTCCTTTGCGTGCTCTTCAATATTAATGCCTGCAATCAGCGCAAGCGCTCCTGCTGCCATTTTGTCCGCCGAAGTACAGGTAGGAGAGCGGAACATCAAGGTATCCGAAATAATAGCTGAACACAAAAGTCCTGCAATAGCCGGGCTAATTTCCAAAGCCTTTTCTGTATACATCTGATACATAATGGTTGCTGTACACCCCACAGGTTGATTCCGAAACATAATAGGCTGTAAAGTTTCCAGTGAACCAAGCCTGTGATGGTCAATAATTTCTAGAATTTCTGCTGCATCAATATTATCCACAGCCTGACTTTTTTCATTATGGTCTACCAAAATCAACTGTTTTTTCTTCATTCCCAGCAAATTTCTTCTAGATACAGTTCCTATGTATTTTCCATGCTTATTTACAACAGGAAAGGCTCTATGGCGTGTTTTTACCATAATATCCTTAATGTTATCTGTAAAATCATCTGTCTGGAAAGTGATAAGGTTCTCTTTTTTCATAATGTGCTTTACTGGAATACTTTGATTAATCAATCTCGCAACTGTAAAAGTATCCAGTGAAGACCGGATAACCACACATTGATTGTGCTCTGCTGCTTCTACAATATCGTGGGATACCTCCGCATTATTACATACAATCATACAGCTTACATTCTGTTCAATGGCACATAAATGATCTTCATAGCGATCTCCCAAAATCACTAAATCTTCCTCTTCTAGAAACTCTCCCAATTTGTTCGGATGGGCTGCCCCTATAACTACTTTTCCACGGATAAAATAACCATGGGGGTTTCCAGTAACCACCGTTCCCTCCACTGTATTGGCAATACTTCTGTACTGAGTTCTTGCATTAGATAAAAAATAATTATCATGGGCATCCATATAAGAATTTGCAATATCTCCAGTAGTAATCAACCCTTCTAACTGTCCATCCTCTTTTGTAATAGGAAGGGTTACTGCACTACTTTTTTTCATAATAGCCCAGGCATCTTTGATAGAAATATTGTTTGGCACTCCTGGCGTCTCCCTGATTTCCATATCTTTTACCTGAGTTCCTACATCTGAAAGATATCCAGGTGCTTCCACACCAAAACGTTTTAAAACATATTCCGTCTCTTCATTAATCTGTCCGGCTCTTTTCGCTGCATATTTCTTTCCTGCATTCAACCTATTTTTAATATCCGCATATGCAATCGCAGAACATATGGAATCTGTATCTGGATTTTTGTGCCCTATAATATAAATCTTCCCCTGCTTCGCCATTCTTCCTTTCCTCTCTGTTTTCTATTTCAAATTTTATGAAGTTCTTCATGAAAAGGTATTTTGCCATTATAGTAACATACTTCTAAATTTATAGCAATTATGTTATAATAATTGCACGGTTTGAAATCGAATTTTAACTTGGGAGGTAACACAATGACAGAAGAAATGAAAAAACAGGAAACCATGGATGATTATGCTGAGGAAATCAATGCATCTTTTTCCAATTTCCGAGATGATGACATGCTTGTCTGGGACAAATTAGAACAAATGAAAGACGAAAAAACAGAATTTGAAGTCACAGTAGAAGGAATTGTAAAAGGTGGCGTAATTGCTTATGTAGAAGGCATTCGGGCTTTTATTCCTGTTTCCAAACTGGCATTAAATTATGTAGAAAATCCAGAAGATTATTTAAAGAAAACTCTTTTGGTTCGCGTAATGGAAGTAGATGAGCAGGAAAATCGTCTTCTTCTTTCAGCAAAAGAAATTCTTCAGGAACAGGCCGCTGCCAAAAAGAGAGAACACATTGACCAAATTAAAGTAGGAAGCATAGTAGAAGGAACCGTAGAATCCCTTCAAACTTACGGCGCATTTATTACTCTCGAGGAAGGAATCTCAGGGCTAGTACATATCTCCCAGATTTCTGACAAACGTATCAAGCACCCAAAGGCTGTTCTGTCTGTAGGTGATAAAGTAACTGCAAAAGTAATTAAAAATGAAGATGGAAAAATCAGCCTGAGCATGAAAGCTCTGATTGAAGTACCAGAGGAGAAAGAAGAAGAACCAGATTATGAGCTTCCAGAAAGTGAAGAAATCTCTACTTCTCTTGGCTCTCTATTTAAAAATCTGAAATTAAACTAAGCCATGAGAAATATTTTTCATCGCTTTTTTATAGAAGGTTTCCGAGGTATGGCCTGCGGTTTATTTGTCACATGGGTTCTGGGGATGACTCTTCAACAAATTAGCTTGTTGTTTCATGGCCCTGCGGGCACATTCCTTCAAAACAGTGGCACCTTGGCAATCGCTCTGACCGGTGCTGGGATTGGGATTGGAATTGCCAGCCGTTTGCAGGAAAATTCCTTTTCTTGTCTTTGCGCTGCAATTGCAGGAATGGCTGGGGCTTTTTCTCAGGATATTTTAAACGGAAGTTTCTTCACGGAATCAAAATCTTTTCTAGAAATGGGGTCTGGAGATCCTCTTGGCGCATTTCTAGCTGCTTTTGCTGCCATTGAAATTTCTCGTTTTCTTCTAGGAAAAACCAATCTGGATCTTCTCCTGGCGCCTCTTGGCGGTATTCTGGGAGGCTGTCTGTGCGGATTCTGGATTGGTGCTCCTATGAATTATGTCATGGAAAAATTGGGAGAGTTTATTTCCTGGGGAACACAACAACAACCGTTCCTAATGGGTATCACCCTGGCGGTTCTTATGGGAATGACCTGCACCTTCCCCCTAAGCGCTCCTGCTCTGGCTGTTATGCTACAGTTATCTGGTTTAGCTGCTGGGGCAGCAACCATTGGCTGTTGCTGTAATATGATTGGGTTCGCTCTTGCAGGATATAAAGATAATGGTATTTTGGGACTTCTAGCAGTAGGACTTGGTACTTCTAAACTCCAATTCCCTAAAATTCTACAACATCCTATGATTTGGCTGCCTTCCATCCTCTCCAGCGCAATTCTTGGCCCTATAAGTGTCCTCGTGGCAAAAATGACCAACAGCACTGCTGGAGCCGGACTTGGAACTACTGTCCTTCTTGGACCTATTATGTCATGGCAAACCATGGCTCCCACTCAAGATTCCGCTGTTCTTTTACTAAAGATTTTGCTTATGTACTTCATGCTACCTGGTGTTCTCACTCTTGGTATTGCAAACGGTATGAGAAAGTTAAATCTCATTAAGGCTGGAGATATGAGCCTTGACTTATAAAAAGCTGCTGCATGAATGTTGAATAAACCTTCATACAGCAGCTCTTTTTACTTTTTATTCTTCTTATTCAAATAATCCTTTAAAGAAATCTATGATTTTCTGGAAAAACCCTTTTACCTGTTCTTCATCAATATTCAAATTTAAATCCAGACCTTCTATTTTTTCATAAAGATTTTTTGCCTGCTCTTTTAAACTTTCTATATCTAAATCCAGATTGTCGATTTTCTCCATCAGAGACACAATCGCCTGTCTATCTTCCTCAGACAGCTCTATTTTCATTTCCTGAGCTGCTTGCTCTACCACATTCTCAATTTCTTCTGTAGTAACAGCTTCTCCTTCTACTACCTGTTCCTTAATAGCTCCAATCAGCTGTTCTGCTTTTTCCTGGTCTCCTACACTTTCTGCCACCTGTCCGGTAATAACCAATTCATTTGTAGCGGTCTCTACATTTTCCTTATCTACCTTTTCTCCAGTCATATTTTCATAAGATTTAATGGCACCTACCAAGGCAGCGGTTCCTGAAATATTAAAAGGACCTGCCACCACAATATCTGCATCCTTAATTCCCGCTGTAGCCAGTGCATTTTCATACATACCTGGTGTACAGTAGGTAATATTCTTGGTAGTTACATTAATTCCATTTCCATCTTTTTTCCCTTCCACCAGAACAGAAGAAAGAGCTCTGGAGCCAATGACACTCTTATCCAAATAAGAATCCAAAAAATCATGCTCATCCTGATTTGTCACGGTTGCTACCGTATAATTCTTCAAATCCTCTTCTGTGACATCTAAAAGTCTCAAAACCGTCTCCCTCTCCTGGGTATTTAAATCTGCCCCCAAAGACACATACGGGATATTCAGTTTGGCATCTTCCCTGTCTGCCAAAACAGTAAGTGGCGAAGCCACCAGCATCATCCCTGCTAATAATACAGCAATTCCTCTTTTTTTCATCATACTCTATCTCTCCTGTCTTCATACTTCTTGGATTGCACTCTGTGCAATCATTATACTACGGGCGCTGAAAAGGAAGCGCCTGCAAGGCATTTACTTTTCAAGCCGTAGATTGCCTGGTATAATCTGTCACATCTGTGACAGCAAGCCAATATTTCATTGGCTTGGATTGCACTCTGTGCAATCATTATACCACGTCTCTCCCCTTTCTGTGTCTAAAGTTTCTCTAAACCTTATATAAAGCATTTGCACTTTGTATAGTCGATAAACAAATTCTAGTTGCCCTGTTGAAAAGAACAGTGTATGATAAGATTATAAATATTTTTGAATGCAAAAGGAGTATTTCAACTATGTCAATTGCCAACCAGGAAATGATACGTGATAACAACCGGCGCCTGGTACTGGAGTATCTTGTGAATCACCCTCCCGTTTCCAGAGCTGAACTGGCAAAACAGCTAAACCTTACTAAGGCTACTATCTCCAATATTGTCCAAGACCTCCTTCAGCAAAATTTGATTCTGGAAATCGGCAGTGCCAAAACAGCTATGGGGAGAAAACCTATCCTTCTGGAATTTCAAAAAAATTGCGGATATGCTCTGGCTATTGATGTGCGGCCAAACCAGATTATTACCCTTGCAGCAAATCTAAAAGGAGAAAACTGTAAAGTCCGAGAACATACATTCCACAAGGACCAAGAGCTTCTGCCACTTTTGGAAGAAATTATTGCCGGACAGATTGCTGAATATTCCCATACACCCTATGGAATTGTAGGGATTGCTATTGGAATTTATGGTGTTGTAAACAACAATCAAATTTTGTTTACCCCCTACTATCCACTACCTCAGCCTGATTTAGGGGAAATTTTGGAAAACCGTTTCCATTTACCAGTTATTGTAGAAAATGAATCTAATCTCTCTGTACTTGGAGAATCCGCCTTTCATTTTGGATATAAAAATATGATTCACATCAATGTCCATGATGGTATTGGTATGGGAATTTTAATTGGTGAACATTTATATAAAGGACATGACGGTTATGCAGGGGAATTCGGACACACCATTCTATTCCCTGATGGAAAGCCATGCCCTTGTGGAAACTGTGGCTGTCTGGAACAATACGCCTCTGAAAAAGCGATTTTGGAAGAATATGCTGCCCGTACAAAGCAAGCTCAGGTGAGTTTAGACCAATTTCTGGCTGATTATCAAAAAAAACTTCCCACAGCCCTAGAGATAATGGATTTATTTGTTAAATATATGTCCATTGGAATCAATAACATTATCAATACTTTTAATACGGATTTGATTGTTATCAATAGCGCATTCTCCAACTACATACCAGATATTAATTCCCGTATTCTAGAGTATCTTTCCAAACATCAAAACCGCGACTGTAAAATTATTTCATCCAAATTGCAGGATATTTCCGGACTTATGGGAGGCATTCGAATATGTGTGGAATGTTTTCTAGATATTCAACACCTTCAAATACAGACACACCACACGGATTTGGAAGTGCTCTAATCTATTATTCCGGTAATTTTTTAACATTCATAAAAGATTTGATTTTCGTTCATGATTTCTTCACAACTTCAACACGATTTGAACATAATTCTGGGATATACTAATATCATAAAAATAATACAGAGCAAGTTATTTTTATATTTTCTTTTTCATATGTCGACTCGTAAGAGTCGGCTCTCCTTCCTTTAATATTTATAGAAAAAACCATCGCGGAATGTCTGCGATGGTTTTTCATTTCACTATTTTCTCAATGCATTTGTCAACGCTGCAAAATCTGCCAATGTCAGCGCTTCTCCGCGAACGCCTTCTGAAAATCCGCAGGCTGCAATTGCCTCCTGAATCTCTTCCTTGCCAAAAGAAAGTTCCGATGAATTCTTTAAACTGTTTACCAGCGTTTTTCGTCTCTGATTAAAAGATGCCCGAATAAGCCGGAACATTAATTTTTCATCCACAGTTTTCACTGGTGCCTCTGTATGTCTGGTGAGACGAATTACTGCACTTCCCACCTTTGGTCTTGGCATAAAGCAGTTTGGTGGAACATTTGCTACAATATAAGGCTGTGCATAATATTGTACTGCCAGAGACAACGCGCCATAGTCCTTGGTTCCAGGTCCTACCTGCATTCTATCTGCAACTTCTTTTTGTACCATAACAGTAATAGATTCTATAGGCACATGTCCCTCAAATAATCCCATGATAATCGGTGTGGTAATATAATATGGCAGATTTGCTACAACTTTAATGGGCTTTCCCTGGTTGCGCTCCTCTGCCAATTTTCTGATGTCCACCTTCAAAATATCTTCATTGAGAACTGTAACATTATCATAGTCCTGAAGAGTATCTTCCAAAATCGGTATCAGTGCTTTGTCGATTTCAACTGCATAAACTTCTCTTGCCGCACATGCCAAATACTGAGTCATGGTCCCAATACCGGGACCAATCTCCAGCACAAAATCATCTTTTGTAATATCTGCGGCATTTATAATTTTATCCAGCACATGGGTATCAATGAGGAAATTTTGCCCAAACTTTTTCTGAAAAACAAATTCATATTTTTGAAGAACTTCTATGGTTCTCTTTGGATTTCCCAGATATGGGGCTGTCATTCTCATTCCTCCTGTTTAGATATCAAAGTCTTTTTCATATAACATAATTCTGCCTGTTTCGTCTAAATGACGCTTGCTTACTTTTTTGCCAGCCTTACGTCCTTTTCTGGAAGCTCTCGCAATAGCCTCATCCATCATTTCACGAACCATGCCTACAGCTACCGGATTTTCCTCATTTTGGTTATCTCCAATAAGTGTATACAGGGCAAGTACTGCCATATCGTCTATTTTATATCCCAACTCTTTTGCATAAGTTTTTGCAAAAGATACTAACTCATCATTGGTAAACACTGGAATCACAATCTTGGAATCAAATTTCTTCATAAAATCAGGGAATCGCTCCTCCAAACTACGAATACCAGGTTTTAAATCTTCCAGAATCACAGTTAGACGATTCGTTTTAAATTCCATAGCCTTGGACATGTTCTCTACAACTTCTTCCTTCAAATTTCCGGCATTCTCCACCACCAGAAATCCTCCAGCCAATTTTCCAACAACTGCAACAGGATCTTTCTTATTCAGCTTCTCTGCCGTAATGTAAGCAACTTTAGCACCTTCCATCTGGCGCTCTTTGCACAGTGCTTTAATCAAACCTTCAGAAAGTCTTGTTTTTCCTGAACCTTCTCTTCCTGTGACAATAATATTTCCTGCCTGAGAAGTCTTAGCGCAAGCTGATTCCTGTGCAGTATCCAAAGCTTCATTAATCTGCTGTGACATTCCTGGAATTGGGAAAAAGTAGGTAAATAAACGTCTATGTTCCTCTTCTGTCAGATGATGACGCATAAGGCCTTCTACTGCAGTACTAAAAGCTGTGGATTTATGTCCTTCCTCTGTAGCAACAGACCCAGTCACACGCTTCATATGAGAATCATCTTGATTTGAAACATCTTTGTCTTCTAATTCCTCTTCCAATGCTTTAGATAAATCAATCTCACCCAGCGCTTCTTTCACTTTTTCTATCGGGAACTCTTTGGTAGCGCCTTCTTCTATTTCTGATTCTACAGAACTTTCTGGCTCAACTTCTTCCGTAACAACTAAGGTTTCTGCTGCCAATTCTTCTGGCTCTATCTCAATTTGCTCCAAAGCCTCTATAGTTTCTTCTATAAGCTCTTCCGGTGTTTCCTCTGCTGGCAGAATTTCTTCTTCTGTCTCTGGAATCACTTCCACCTGTTCTTCCAAAATTTCTTCTGGTTGGGTTACTTCTATATTTTCTGGTTCATTTCGTGGAATCACCACTTCCTGGGTCATACCTGCCGCCAGAGCATCAAATTCTTCTGCCTTCACTGCCAAAGCCTGACTAAGACTTTCTGCTGCTGCCGCTACCTTTGGAGTCTGTTCCTGTACGGGTTCTTCAACAGAAACTGTCTCTTCTGGAATTTCCTCTGTATTTTCTACTGCTTCTATATCCTTTGCAGCTTCTAATTCTTCTTGTACTGGCGCTGTTTCAGGAACTTCCGTACTAGATGTTTCTTCTGTCTCTTGTTCTCCGGTTTCCTCTGCTACTGCCTGAGCCAATTCATTTGCAGTTTCAGCTAGCAGAGCCTCCAAATCCAGTTCAAATTCCTTGGAGCTTGTTTTTATAGAACCTGGAGTGAAATCTTTTGGATCAAAACTTTTCGATTTCGGCGCCTCTGCTTTTACCTGCATGGTCATTCCCTCTCCCATATGGAAAGGTTTAAAGCCTGCAGTCTTTCCAAAATCTTCTGGTTCTAAATCCTTCACCACATAACCTTTTTCCTCCGGTGATTGGTTGACTGCCGGATCCATAGCCGCCGCTGTTTCTTCAGCCTCCTGAACCGCATTGTTCTGGAATACATCACGGATGCCCTTTGCCACCTTCTCCTGAAGCTGAGGTGGGTTTTCTGGTACTGGTTCTTCCTTAGGAATTTCAAATTCTACACTTTTTAATATTTCTTCAATTTCTTGCTCTTCCGCTGAAAGTGTTTCTGTTGGTTTTACTTCCGCTACTTTTGGAATCGATGTCACCGGCACTGCAGCTTTTACGGATGATGTGCTCTGGAAAGCTTTTTGTGATGTACCTTTATGGTATTTTTCCTGTTGCTGTGGTGTTAAAGTTCCATATTTCGTCTTTAACTCCATAGCCTTGGTCACATATTTTCCTTCGCTGAACCACAAAATCAAGTCGTCGCATTCTTCCATACATGCTTGCTTCATGCCTGCTTTTGCATACAATCTGGCAAGTTCATAGGACCAACGCTCTGTGTATTCCTTTTCTTTGTATTCCTGAAGTATAGAAATCTGTTCTTTAATAGGAGAACGTCTTGCTCTGGAAAGTTTATACTTCAAGATATACCGGCTGTTATCATTTGGTGATATTTCCACAAAGTTTTTATAATAGTCCGCTGCCTCATCAAAATTTCCCATCTTAATGGATAACTCCACCAACCTGTACAGCACGGTTTTACCTATAGGGGCTCTTTGATGAGCCAGAAGCAAAATCTTACGGCTATCTTCATAACGCTTATTCGCTTCATAAATCTCGCCAATCATGCAGAGTGTCCTAGCACTTCGTACCCGTCTCCAGTCAATTGTGTCTACAATTTTAAGGGCTCCCTGATAATCCTGGCTATCCACCAAATCATTGATTTCATCCAGTTTTGCCCGATACTCGTTTTTATCCACTTTATTCACCTCTGTACATTCATTCATAATTTATATATTGGTTTCAAATATGTATTCTTATTGAATATTCTTGCTTAGGGTACAAGACTCCATAATTGTTTTAAGTTTATCACACTGCTCTTGGGATGTCAAAGTAAATGATTGGCAGAATGAAAAAAGCTGCCATACCAGGTCCACAGCGTATTGCCTGAGTACCTGATACCGCAACTTTTTCTCCTTTATTTTCACATTCTTGCTGTTCCGAAAATACGTCCCTGATACCGTTTCAAAATGGTTGCCAGCATACATCCCAACAATTCGCAGGAAACCACTTCTCCAACACCTACCGTCAGCATCATAAACACAATAGGAAGATTCACACCATATGCATAACGCAGCACAAATGGTACAATCAACACATTTGCAACAATTGGCGGCAGTACTGCAATTCCTTTTGGAAGTTTTCTAAGCATGTAGGTTCCCATTGCTCCGATTAAAGTAGCAAGACTTCCAAATACAATATCTGGCAGTAACGCGCCACCTGAAATATTCCCAATGATACATCCCACAAATAATCCCGGGATAGCAGCTGGTGTAAAGATAGGTAGTACAGTAAGCATCTCAGCAATGCGAATCTGCACTTCTCCAAAACTGATGGGCGCGAATACAAATGTCAGCACAACATAAATAGCTGCAATCATAGCCGCATGGGTCCAGAATGTTACACTTTTTGTTTTCATAGTTCTATTCTCCTTTAGTTTTGTTTTACGTGTGGAAGGTCTCGAACACACGATTCATTTAACGCCGGGAATCGGCGGAAAGCCCTATAGACCTTATTTTTATGGGCTTAACAACGATTGGTAGTATAGCATAGGAAGATATGAAAATCAAGCTCTCTCTAATTTTTTGAAAAATCTAGCAAGCACCACTACTGCCACTACTGCCAGCACCACTTCTGCAGTGAGCTGTGCATAAGCCAGCCCATATAATGGGAATACATAATTTAAAATGTAAAGAGCCGGAATTTCCAGAACCACTTTTCTCATAATAGCAAACACAAGGGCATATCTTCCCATTCCAACTGCTTGAAATACACCTACTGCCACAAAATCCATACATAAAAATGGCATTCCAAGGCAAAATCCCCGCAAGAACTTAATTCCATACCCCACGATTATTTCATTATCCATAAACATTCTGGTCAAAGGTCCTGCAAATACAAAATACAACAAGGCTACGGTACACAAAAATCCTTGACTGATCTTCACTGTAAATGAAAGAGTTTCCCTCATACGCTTATGATTTTTGCTGGAATAATTATAACTAACAAGAGGCATAATGCCCTGAGACAGGCCCATGGCAATCTGCATAGGAACCTGATTAATCTTCTGGGTAATTCCCATAGCTGCCACTGCATCTGCACCAAAAGAAGAGGTAACATTGTTTAGAATCGTCATTCCTGTAACATTTAAAAGATTCTGAATAGAAGCTGGTATTCCTACATTGCACACACCACGTACAATATTTCGTTCCAAGGTAAACTTATCTGGTCTAATACACACATAAGTATCCCCACGCTTTTTATATAAAAACAGGACAAAATACAGCAAGGCTCCGCAGTTGGACAAAAATGTAGCAAGCCCCGCTCCTGCTGCACCAAGATTCAACCCCCAGGGTAAAATAAAAACAGGGTCTAAAATAATATTTAACAAGCATCCGCTCATAGTGCCAATACTTGCATGAAGAGCTGAGCCTTCTGAACGCACCATATAGGCTAGTACCACATTTAAAATAGACGGTGCTGCCCCAAAGATAGCAGTCCATTTCAAATATGCACCTGTAGCTGATGCCGTATGAATATCAGCTCCCAGAATATGTAAAAGAGGCTGATAAAAAATCCAGCAAAGCAAAGAAAACAAAATACCGCTTAATAATGCACAGTAAAAACCAAAAGCTGAACTTTTATAAACGGTATCATAATCCTTGCGGCCAAGAGCTCTGCTCATCATACTGGAGCTTCCCACCCCAAAAAGGTTGTTTACTGCATTAAAAGCCAGCAACACCGGAGCCGCCAGAGTAACCGCCGCATTTTGTATAGGGTCATTACACATTCCTACAAAATAAGTGTCCGCCAAATTGTAGAGTACCATCACTAGAGAACTTAATACCGTAGGCACTGCCAGGGTAGCCACTGCTTTAGGAATCGGTATTTCCTCGAACAAAAGTGCTTTTTGTTGATTTTTCATAAATTTTCATTCTTCTCCTTTTCTACAAATCTATATTCACCTAATTTTTTCCTATATCTGTCATAGTTTGGACAGTAGGCAGCTACTTCCTGCCAAAATTGCATGGAATGATTCATATACCGCCTGTGCGCCAGCTCATGAATCACCACATAATCCAGTAATTCCTCTGGGAGATAAAAAAGTCTGTAATTAAAATTTAAATTCCCCTTGGAGCTGCAGCTTCCCCAGCGGGTTTTCTGATTCCGAATGGTAATCCTTCCATATTCTACCTGCATCTTCCCGCTATAATACTGAACTCTACTAGAAATTTTTTCTTTTATTTTCTCACGTTCCCTGTCCGTCAAATCATCCCAGAAAGGAACTCTTAACTCTTTTTTACTACCTATTTTTTGTTCCACAAAAGCAACTTTTTGGAAAATCCATATTTTGTGATTTTCTATAAATTCTTTTAGTCTTTTATCTGATAACCGGTTGGGAATCCTGGCAATCACTTCTCCTGTAGTGCGAACCTCAAGACCTATGGATTTCCTGGAAGAACGTTTGACGGATACGAGTATCCTCTGATTCTGCTCTAATAATAGGTACTCTCTCATCATTCCATAGTCCACTCCCCTCTAATTCATTATCTTGTCTAAAGATATAGCCATTGAAACATTATACTACTTCTGTCTGGTCTTGTCATTCTAGCAAGTGGATGTTTGCCACACATTTCCTTCTCTCTTTTTCATTTTTCTCTCATCTCCGTTGACTATATAAAGAAATTTGAGTTATATGGGTTTATCCAGGAAGGTCTTACCGATATTGCAGAAGGTAAAACCCGCCCGTTTTCCGAAGCTATGTCTGAGATAAGGGGCCGTAGGAAAAAATGAATTATCACATTCATATTACGCAAAAATTTCCTTTGGTCGATGACCGCATCCTTTCTTCCTGGGGGATTCGTTTTACCATTGCGAATAACTATCTCGCTTTTTACCGCATTTCAGAAGCAGAGAAACAGATAACTGTTGTCCGTTTTTTGTATGCCAAAAGCAACTGGGCATCCATCTTAAAAACAGGATTTCCATTACAATAAGACAAAACAAATGTCTCCGCCCTAATGGGCGGAGATTTTTATTCCTTCTTACTTTTTCTCTTCTGCGTTTTTCACTTTAATTTTTCTGTTTTTGTCCTTTTTACCAATAACAAAATAAACAGAATAATCCACACTCCCCAGGCTAATGCACAGCCAATTCCTTCCCAGAAGGTATCAATCACTGCTCCTGCCACAAAAGGAATGGCCATAATCATCATACGTTTTCCATAACAGCAACACATGGCATCCTCCTCCACGTTTTTCCGTTCTTCCTTGGAACGTCTGTTATAACCAGATAAAAGATTAGCTGCTTTTCCCTTCGATCTGTAAAAATAGAAACCCATTAAAAATGTTACTAATGCCATAAACAAATCAAAAACAAAATAAAAATTTTCAAACATAACAACACCTCCTACCTTAAATCCATCTTTACAATTCCAACTGCCAGCAGTCCCAGCAATACCACAGTATCCACAAGCAAAACTGCTACAATATTTTTCACCACTCCATAAAGAAAAAGGATAGAAAATATTTCTACAGATAATGCCACAAAGCACAGATAATTCGTCAAATATTCTGTCATCATTTCACCCAATACATTTTCCATTTGCAGTTTAGCATACATTATCGGTCTAATAAAGTAACGGAGAATAACGCATGCCGCCGGATAAACAAAAATGAAATTTTTATTCACCAAAGAAGAAGCAGCTCCGTGGTTCCACTGTACAGGAATTTGGGGTGGTAAGTTTCCATAAGACCACACTCCAATAAGCAAACAGAGTACTGCAATAACGCCCCATATAATAAAGCTTCCCCAAATATAAAGAAAACTCACCGAGTCTAATCGAAAAACCGGCTTATTATCATCCCAATACTCCTGCAGCTGACCTACATATTCCTCTACTTGAAATTCCTCGTAGCTCATTGCATTTGAACGAAGCATCCTTTCACATAGCGTTTTGGCTTTGTTCAAATCGGAAATCTGGGTTTTCAGTATTTCACTTTGCCTTCGAATAACTTTATGTAAATCTTCTTTTTCTTCTATAATGTTCCGTATATCCTCCACAGAAATTCCAAGAGTTCTGAGATATGCAATCTTTTTTATGTTTTCTATGTCACTCTTTGAGTAATCTCTGTAACCATTCTTCTCATTTCTAGCTGGAGAAATCAACCCTTCCTTTTCATAAAAACGCACATTAGAACGTGACAACCCTGTACATTCTTCTACTTCTTTTATTGTCATATCCATACACCTCGCCTTGCATAACTATATTTGTGCTTAAGCATAGGCTATAAACAAGGTTTACAGTCAAGCATTTTCAGTGGACTTGTTTATTTTTTCAAATAATAATGATCCAAAATAAGTGACTGTATTTAGACCATTATATTTCTCTCTTTCCATTTATCCCTTCCATACTTTTAATCCTTTATACTAAATGCTTAATAAAAGGAATTTTTTTCATTATATACACTACAAACCACACCGGTACAACAAACATGATTGCAAACACAGGAATAGAAATTACAGCATTAAAATTCGTTGGTCTTATATTTACAACTTTGTATAGCATATTTATAATCACAGGATGAAGTAAATAAATTCCAAATGAACACTCTGCTAAGGAAAGTAGCCATTTAGGCAGCGATTTATTCTGTAAACATTTCCTTACAACCATATATATTAAAATAGCTGTCCCTAATACAAAAATATTATCATACTGTGCTATTACATCATAATAATTTTTTCCAAAAACTCCATTCATAATTCCGGATATTATTAAAACAACAGCAGAAACACTTCCAAAAATATACAGTATTTTATTATATATTTTATTTTCTTTATATCGCTCTACAAAATATCCCATCCAAACAGCAGCAAAATAACATAACGGTAAAGGCACACTAATTGTAATATTTATTCCACATACTTTATTTATTGTTGGAAGTATATATCCAACTATTATCATTGCATAGGTTGTATATAAATACATCTTTTCCGAAAGTGTATCTGACAAATGTTTCATGAGCGGCAGGAAAATGTACACGCCTAGTAACATATATAAGTACCATAAATGTGCCCATGATTCATTATTTAAGACTCTATACAATGCTTGAAACGGCATGCTAATGGTAATCATTCTTGTTTCAAAATATATCTCCATACATGCAAACACCCATCCCCAAACACACAAGGGTATTAAAATTCTTGGAATCATTTTACAATATATTTTATTCAAACTAATTTCTTTCGCCGGATTTAATAATAATGATCCTGTAATCATCAGGAAAAGCGGCACACCACAACTTCCTATTACATAAATCAACGAATAAATTTGATAACTTCCAACAGTATCCCCAGACCATGAACGAAGTGGAATTGCTACTACATGTATTAACACAACAAATAATATCGCAAAAATTCTTACTCCTTCAATGTATTCTTTTTTATTCATTATGATGTTTCTTCCTTTCAAATATAATTCTTCCTTATAATTGTATAGGCATTTTGCATTTAGCATGGATAAAATTTTCAAAATTTATCTATGACAAATTATAAATGCTTTAACTTAAGAAATCAACACTCTTCAGATAAAATCAAATGTATTGTCATTTGATTGTCACCAGACATAGAAAGAGCCAAGAAAGCCCGTAAAATAGGCATTTCTTGGCTCTAATATATTATTCAAACTCAATCGTTCCCGGTGGCTTCGATGTTAAATCATAAAAGATTCTATTAACCCCTTTTACCTCATTGATAATTCTGCTCATCACCTTCTGCAAAACCTCAAATGGAATCTCTGCTGCCTCTGCAGTCATGAAATCCACCGTGTTTACAGCACGAAGTGCCACTGCATAATCATAGGTTCTTTCATCCCCCATAACACCAACACTCCGCATATTTGTAAGACCAGCGAAATACTGACCAATACTACGATCCATGCCAGCATTAGCGATTTCCTCACGATAAATTGCATCTGCATCTTGTACAATACGGACTTTTTCTGCTGTAACTTCGCCTACAATACGTACTCCCAAACCTGGACCTGGGAATGGCTGTCTAAACACTAAATATTCTGGAATTCCAAGCTCTAATCCAGCCTTGCGCACCTCATCTTTAAATAAGCTACGCAATGGCTCAATAATTTCCTTAAAATCAACATAATCTGGAAGACCACCTACATTGTGGTGAGATTTAATCACTGTAGACTCTCCGCCCACACCACTTTCTACCACATCCGGGTAGATGGTTCCCTGTACTAGGAAGTCTACCGCACCGATTTTCTTTGCTTCTTCCTCAAAGACACGGATAAATTCTTCACCAATAATTTTACGTTTTTTCTCAGGTTCTTCCACACCTTTCAGTTTTTCATAGAATCTCTCCTGAGCATTTACACGAATGAAGTTTAAATCATAAGAACCATTTGGTCCAAAAACAGACTCCACTTCATCTCCCTCATTTTTACGAAGAAGTCCATGATCTACAAATACACAAGTAAGCTGATTTCCTACTGCCTTTGACATCATAACCGCTGCCACAGAAGAATCCACCCCACCAGAAAGAGCACAGAGAACTTTTCCGTTTCCTACTTTTTTACGAATTGCCGCAATGGATTCTTCTACAAAGGAATCCATCTTCCAGTCACCGGAACATTTACAGATTTCATATACAAAATTAGAAAGCATGATTTTACCTTCCTGAGTATGCAAAACCTCTGGATGGAACTGAGTAGCATAAAGCTTCTTCTCTGGACATTCTACTGCTGCTGCAGGACAATCTGGCGTGTGAGCGCAAATTCTAAATCCAGGAGCAATCTGAGAAATATAATCATTATGACTCATCCAACAAATAGTCTTTTCAGATACATTTTGGAAGAGTTTTGAATCCTGGTCTACTGTCACTTCGATTTTTCCATATTCCCGTACAGGAGCCTTCTCTACTTTTCCACCTAATAGGTGCATCATAAGCTGAGAACCATAGCAGATGCCGAGAATTGGAATACCTAACTCAAAGATTTCCTTTGTATATGCAGGGGAATCCGGAAGATAAACGCTGTTAGGACCTCCGGTAAAAATAATTCCTTTTGGCTGAATTTCCTTGATTTTCTCAATATCTGTTTTATAAGAATAAATTTCACAGTATACATTACATTCACGTACACGTCTTGCAATCAACTGATTATACTGACCGCCAAAGTCCAGTACGATAACGGTTTCTCTCTTCAAAGAAGTATCCTCCTGTCTATTTTTCAAAAGATAGCTTAAATTATAAAATACACCTTCTGAATTTTCAAGGGAAATCTATTCGTGAAATTTGCTGAAATATACACTACATTTCCACTTTTTTTGCACTGTATCTCATTCTTATGGAATTAAACGGGATTCACATGAACCATGCAGTGTTTCACAAGAGGACATTTCTGTTTCGCTCATCCTACACAGAAATAAAAAGACATCTGAAGGGCAATGATTCTTACTGTCCCACAGATGTCATGCATTTCATGCAAAACTTTTCTATCTGTCAATAGTTTTCACACTAGCGCTGCATGTTTCCATTTTCCTTTCAGATACCGTATCACAAAACAAATTGCCCGGAACAACCAGTCAATGGTCATAGCAACCCACACGCCAAATACCCCCATATGGAAGTACACACCTAGCACTACACTAAATCCAATTCGGAACACCCACATGGAAATAATAGATAAAATCATAGTGTAAGTTACATCCGCAGCAGCTCTCAAAGTATTTGGTAAGGAAAAAGATAATGGCCAAATAGTAACTGCACAAATAGAGTGGTAGATTAATATTTTATGTGCATATTGACTTGCTTCTGTAGATAATCCATAAATCTGAATAATAAAAGGTACTGCCAGCACTACTAAAATATTTGCTGCAACCAGAGACACATACACTGTTTTTATGAGTTTCTTGGTATAATAGTTTACTTGTTCATAATCTCCAGCTCCTACACATTGAGCACTTACTGTTAAAATAGCAAACCCAATTGACATCCCGGGAAGCACCGCAAAAGTGGCCACATTATTGGATACCGCATTGGCTGCAATAGAAGCCGTTCCAAAGCTGGTAACAACGCTCAGAACCAAAATCTTTCCTAACTGGAACATACTGTTTTCCAAACCATTTGGAATACCAATATATAAAATTTTTTTCAACAGTCCCCAATCTGTTTTAAAAGAAAACGGATGTAACAAATGCAAGGTCTGTTTCTGATTGTTAAGCAAAAACATCATAATTACACATGCAACAGTTCTCGAAATCAGAGTTGGAATTGCCACCCCTTCCACACCTCTATGGAATCCAAAAATCAGCAGTGCATTCCCACCTAAATTAATAGCATTCATTAATAAAGATATCTTCATTGCTACCGAAGAATTTCCCATTGCACGATAAATAGCAGCTCCTGCATTGTACAAGGCTGTCATAGGAATAGAAGCAAAAACAATAAACATATACACATTACAGTTATACATGACATCCGCTTCAATTTTCCCAAACACCACATGAGTAATGAAGTTTCTTCCAAAATAGCATAATACCATTACCACTAGAGATGCTTTCAGTGTAAAAGAAATCAACTGATTGGTGGACTTGCAGGCCATCTCTCCTCTCTTTTTCCCTAAGAACTGCCCCGCAATCACAGCTCCTCCTGTGGCAAGTGCTGTAAAAATATTGAGAATCAGTACCATAATAGTATCAATCAGTGAAACCCCAGAAACTGCTGCCTCCCCTACACTAGCTACCATAATGGAATCTGCAAGCCCCACAAAAGCTTGCAAAAACTGATCAATAACCAGTGGTATAATCAGTTTTCGCAAATCTGCATTTGAGAAAAAACGGTTCTTCGTATCCATAATAAGCCCCCCTTCTTTTTGTTTCTCAAGTCATTATACTCTTGGCTTATTTAAGATACAAGAACCATTTCTACATTTTTATCCGTGCTGATGCAAATACTTCTCCTTGGCAGCCAGTCCACCGCGAATATGACGCTCCTGCTTGTTTACATCTAAAACCTTCCTAGCTTCTGCGGCTAAAGATGGATTTATCTGGAGGAGACGTTCTGTGCAGTCTTTATGTACCGTACTTTTACTTATCCCGAATTTCTTCGCTGTCTGCCGCACTGTAGACTTTGTCTCTATAATATACTCTGCAATTTCAACCGCCCGTTCTTCGATATAATCTTTCACAAAAATTCCCCTGGATACATCTTTTTACAATGTATGCAGGGGAAATAGCGATTATGTTAGAGTAGTTCTCAGTGCAATTTTCAAAATTTTCGTTCATTTAGTTGTTCTTCATCTTTTTTGTCACGGTTTCTCCAAAATATCAGCAATACAATCATAATCACACTAACCGCTAATATTTTGGCAAATAACTCAACAGGGGTTTTATCTCCTGTCTTCGCATTTTCTCCTTTTGAGGGTGAATACTCAGGTTTTTGTTGTGGTTTATTTTCTGGTTTTACTTCTGGTTCTTTATCATCGGATACCCATTCATTTTTAGGTTCGACCTTAATTTCATAAATCTCATTTCCAAGCTCATTTATTTCTGGCGCCTGAACCAGAAAAGCCTCCGAACGGAATATGCCTCCTCCACAAGTCACTTCTTTGACCGGCATGATTAGATACAATCCATTCTCCAATCCGGTAAAGGTAAGGTAACCATTCCGGTCTGTTTTTTGGGAATTTCCCTGAATGTGATGTGATTCTGCATATTTCCTGATCTGTTTTGCCGCTTCAAGCTGACCCGATGCACTCATATCATTCAGAGAAACCTCACATCCTGCAAACTCTCCTTCAAACATCCATTTATTATCTTGATAAAGTCCGACTTTATGTAACACAAACTCTGCCCCTGATAGCGCAATACTTTCTTCCTTTGGAGTTACCCCATGGTAGAAAATTGTGATAGATGCCTGAGGAAAACTACTGGCTGATACGGAAAGTCCCCAGAACAACGCAATTGTGAAACAAAGGATTCCTATCCATCTGTATTTTTTTCTGGCAAATTTCATTTTCTTTTTCTCCTTACTTTTCTTATAATAATCCAAATTATAATGGTGACCAACAGCACTCCAAGTCCAATCAGCAGAACCTGTACCTCAAATGGCAGCTTGATTCTCCTGTCAATCTCCGGCGGTGCAACTGCTTCTGCCTCCTCGTACGGGATTCTCGTTCCACGAATTAGCAGCCTGTGGGTATTGACCGCATACGGAGTACATGTCACCAAAGTGACATAATCTTTGCCATTCTCAATCCGCAAGGCGTCTGTCTCTTCTGGAAGAACGGTTAATATCTGATTCACCTGATAAGCAAAGGTCTCTCCTAATATCTTGACATAAAATACATCCCCATCTTCAATCTTGTCCAGATCCGTAAAAAGTTTTTTAGATGGAAGTCCTCTATGTCCGGTCAGAACTGCATGAGTTGTTTCCCCGCCTACAGGCAACGAGGAAGACGGAAAATGTCCGATTCCGCTTTGCAACACTGCTTCCGAGGTCGTATGGTATATGGGAAGTTCCACATCAATCTTTGGAATGATAATATACCCCATCATACCACTGACATCCATACATAAGAGCTGGGCATATTCAGAAGTTATCTCTTCCTTGGTGTGAAACGTATCCCCCGCAATCTCCGTTCCACACACTAATCGTGCATTGTATTCTCTTGCCTCCTGCAGAATCGCCTGCCTCTTGGCTTCATCCAACTTTTCTGAAGTATCATCATAGTTATTCACCGCACGGGAACTGTTCTTCTCATAGAGATAGTTACTGATTGTCGGATATAACAACACGGAGAAAGCAATCAGAAGAACCAAAATACGAATTATATCAAATAAAAGTCTTTTTCTTTTTTTTCTCATTACATTCTCCCTAATGTTATATTATTAGTCTGAAATCCGGCCTAACCGGATTCCAGACTATAGTGTTTTTTACATAGCTATTGTTTCTTCTGTGAAATTCTCACATTTTCTTAACCGATTATCATCTGATTCTGTTACTCGGTTTTACGTTTTCTGCTGATTACGAAGCTTGCACCTACACCGAGGATCAGAAGGATACCTGCTACTGTAAAGATTACGGTACCCATTCCACCCGTACCAGGCAGAACTGTTCCGCGTTTATTCTCAATACTTATAACATTTCCTTTTGTATCCAATGGAGTCGGCATAATTCCGGTTCCCATTCCTTCCGGATCTTCTACCTGTGCTGTGATTGAATAGCCTGCTGGAGTCTCATCTTTTGTAATCACAATCTTAACTACACCATACAGGTCAGTAAACCCTTCCGGTGCATTTGTCTCAACAAGATAGTAGGTTCCCTCTGCCAGACCGTAAATTTGCAGGTTGGCGCCTGTGCCACCAATCTGCTCTGCTGCTGTTTTCAGCTCTGTAACTGTAGCCTTTTCCTGATCCTTTGCAACCGTATATTTACCGTTAGTACTTTCGTCTACCATTTTAATAACAGTTCCATTCGGTTTCTCTTTATGGAGCTGGAAAGTTGCATTTGCAAGATATTCTGTATCTTTTCCCTGCTCATACTTATGTACCTTAATATCAAAAGTAGGTGTTTCTACTACGTCCGGAGTAGATTCTCCTGTTTCACCTGTTGTCGGGTTATTAGTATATTCCAGCTTCGCACTATTGCTTGTGCCGCCTGTCTCTGCATTTTCATTGACCTGCGCATAATAGGTAACTGTGACTTTCTGTCCCTTAGGTTCCTGATTCTCAATGACCGTCTGCTTCAAATCCAGAGTCAGTGTTCTTCCAGTTACTGTTGCATTCATATTCATAGCATTGTTATTGTCGATTTTCACAGAAACCTCTAAATTACCGGCAGTGACTACCGTTTTATCTGCTGCGCTCTTAACGAAGTCCAGACCGTCACTCAGGGTATCCTTTAAAGTAAATACATAGGTATCCTGCATATATCCTGTAATGTCCGGAATCGTAAAATCTACAGTATAAGTGATAACATCACCGATATTTACAGATGGTTTATCTCCCTTTTTATCTGGAATCGGTGTTGTGGATTTTAAGTTTACAGATGTATTTCCATTCACTGTTACCAGAGAGGACTGGATACTTACAGAACCGCCAAGATATACCAAATAGTATCCTGGAGTAACGTTTTCAAACACATAGCTAGTTCCTTCCGCTATTACATCCGCAATCTTGTAGTCTGTTTCTTGTGTACCTACAATGCTTCCATCTTTAATGACTTCTTTTGTAAAATCGTTAGCAAAGTTCTGTACACTCTCAGAATTATCCTTGCCTAAAGCTACAATTGCAGAATATAAATCGTAGCTTTCAGTTGATGATGTCTTTAAAACTGTCTGTAACTGAGTTTTGTACTTGTCATTCACAGTATACTTAGCGGGATTTACACTTTTGTAGTCAAACAGTTTAAAAAGATAAATTCTCTGATTTTTTAAAGAACCATTCTGAAGGTTGACTGTCAGATTTCCATTTGTAGTGTTTGCGGCAAATGCTGTCACACTCATAGCAAATACCATAATCATGGATAACAGCAATGCCATTAATTTTTTTACTTTTTTCATGCTCGTTTCTCCTTTGCATATTTTAAAATTATTTTATTATATAAAACAGTATCCTCTAAAACTGTCCTATATCATGAATTGAAATGTTCTTTCTTCCGCAATCTGAAAGAGATTATACAAGCTACCAGAAGGATAAGTCCAAATCCATAGATAATGGAAGTTCCCTGTCCGCCTGTTTCTGGAAGAAGGCTGCTAAACCGTTTTGTATTAGTTACGGTAATATTGTAATGATAGGTATCTGTTTTAGGATAAGTTACCTTGGTTGTATAACCGTCAACCTTTGTCTCACTAATCTTATAGGTATAGTAGTATTTCTTTCCATCCTTACCCACATGGTATGCGGTAAACTTTGGCCCGGAAAGAACCTTTTCCCATATATCCGATGTCTGCACGTCCTCTTTCTTCAAGATTACTTCTTCATTGAAGGTTGTGTCTTCGATTATATCTTCACCCACTTTGTAACTTCTTGTAATATGGAATACAACTTCATTCGGACGGTCTTTTTCATCATCGCCTTTCCAAACCTTTTTGATTCGAAGTTCAATCAAATCCTTACATGGGTCTTGGATATCAGGTTCCGGCTCCGGACTTTCCGGTTCTACAGGATTTGTCGGTATATTATCCATCAGTACAGCCATCGCTCCGTCTTCCAGATAAACATTCGCTGGTTCCGTTGCCGGGCTGTTTTGATTTCCCATAATCGCATCTTTTAAATCTTTAAACTTCTCTACCTTATCTTTTGTCATATGACGAATGGTAAATATATTCTCCCATTCACCTGAAGCATCATGCCCTTCATCGAGCAGCTTATGTGATTGTCCAAACAAATCCTCATAATTGGACTTGCCGTGACGATAAATCCGATAACGATTTTCATCACCCTCAATTCCTACAATGTCATTAAAATCCCAATTGGACTTCAAGCTTGCTTTTCCGGTAAATGGACCAGTCAAACCTTTGGCACCTCGAATCACATCGGCATAATACATATTATTGTTTTTAAATAAACCTTCGTTATTCCATCCGACAAAGCCACCGGCAATTCCATATTCGCCTGTGCCATTTGTATTATTTCCGGCACCGCCGCCATAGACGTCATAGCCTTCTTTCACGCCGGTTACTGTACAAGAATCCATCTTCGTCCTATTCGCCTTGATCAGAGAAATATTAATTTCATTGCTCAATGCAGTTTCATCAATGGTGCCGCCCTCAGAGCAGTTGATTTCAATCTTACTGTCTCCGATATAGATTGTTGCAAGACTCTTATCTTTTGCCAATCCCACCTTGATTTTTAATCCAAACAAATTAATTACTGCCAGTTCTCCGTCATATAGAGCATTAATCTCTATAATACCTAAATTAATTTTAATGACATCACCTTTTTGCAACTTATCCAACTGCAGAGCCTGTAAAATCTGATTCACAGCCTTCACTAAATATTTGACCAAATCCGAATTCAGTTTAATGTCTGCAAGATAGGCAAAATTGGTTTTTCCTGCAAAACCGCCGGCAATCTGTCCACTTGTCACCTGCTTCAATCCGGTAACCTTATCACCCGACAGTCTGCCCAAATCTGCAAAGCCTGTGAAGCCACCCGCGATTTCCGATCTTTTCTGTTTATCTATCGTATTATCACTATGGACGGTAAAGCCTTCCGTCACACCGGAAACACTACAGTTATCTACATGCGAACCGAAAATATCCATCAAGCCCGCACCTGCGCTCAACAAGTCTTTCAATGCGCCTAAATTATCCAAATCAACTGTACCGCTCTTACCGAGATGCCCAATAAATCCGCCAGTATAATTCATTCCACTGACCTTGCAAAGATTTGTCACCTTGGAATTTTTTACAGAGCCATTAAGCATGGCACCGCCAAAGCCTCCGGCATTTCCACTATAAACACTATAAATCGGGTCATTTTTGTATTCGTATTCTTTGCCGTCTCGCGCCTGAATTTCCATCCCTGCCGAGACTGCCCCTGAAACATCTGAATCATAGATATAGGTTCGGAATGCATCCAGCACATCTGTGCCGCCAAGCTTTAAAATGGAGGCCAATATATTCGTGTTGCTCTTATCACTAATTTGAGCTACTGCTGATACATCAGCCAAACCAAAGAAGCCTCCGGCATACTCGCCGCCAGTCACACTTCTGACATTTGAAACATGAATACCATTATTGGGCTTATTTAATTCTCCTATCACAGCACCGTTGATTTCTCCGGCAAAACCACCCGCTGTCTTTGCATACGCAGTATTTCCTAAACCGTCTGTATAAGCACCGTTAATAATGATTCCCCAGTCATCCCATGCACTAACATCCGCGCCATGCACCGTAGCTATTGTAGTATTCAATACTTTCAACAAATCTTCCGGTGATTGAATTAAATTCTGAAGCAATCCACCAAGTAGACCTTTACTGCTTGCTGTATCTAACGCTGCTGCACTTGCCGGGTCAATCTGACCTGCAAAACCACCCACAGCCTTTGTGCCTTCCACTTTTCTCAAATTTGCAGCAAAACAACGATGATTATTCGGATCTGGAACTGCATCTGTCGCACTGTAAGTTGTCACAGGCTGCCAATTTCCCCAAATCTGTCCGCCAATCATGTAACCCACATAACCTCCGGCGTAACCAACCTTTTCTATTTTCAATGTAGAAGACTTCACCGGGATTCCCGTTACCTTCACTGTCATTCCTGACTGGAAGCCTGTAATATCCGAATTTCTTATAACCGGAACAAAAGTCTGTACTGCACTAATCGAACCTGTAATATCTAAGCCAAGCAAAGAAACTTTTCCAACTTCAGCAACACCACCTGTTATCATTTCTCCGGCAAAACCACCAGCGCTTGTATAAGCGATAATATCTTTTGCATCCCATGCATGGGCATTGGTAACGACTCCAGCTTTCATGCGTCCGACATAACCTCCAGCAACGCCAGCCTCCATATCCTGTGTGCCAACCTTTTTTCTTCCTGCCTTTACATTGTAACCGTAGGCATATTGCTTAATTAACTCCTGCAATTTTTGATCTGTATCAACTGGTGTATTCGGGAACTGGTCACCGTAAACACCATTGTTTCCCACAGCAGTCGCCCACTTGTTCCATGTGTCCATATCCACTTTTCTAAGCGGTCCGTAAACGGCTGTATTTGTTTCCGTCGGATAGACAGCCCCAAGAAGGCTTAACACGTTACTTGTCTCCAGCAGACCAAACAAAAGCTTTAAGTTGCCGGTTCCTGCCAAATCCGCTGTTTCCATCAATCCGGTAAAGCCTCCGGCAAATTCGCCGCCATATACGGAACGGATACGAATAGCGGCGCATTCCTTGCTGCCTTCGGCCGCATTGCCTAAGATTCTTCCGCCGTGGTTGTAGCCCACATAACCGCCTGCAAGTCCTCTCACGCACTGAGTATCGGTAAATCCCTCTGCGCGGACTGCACCGCCACAGGGCACGCTGCTTGTCTGGCTGTCTTCAATAATTGGAATAAATGACTGCACCAAATTTGTAAGACTGTCTGTTACATTTAACAATCCGTCTAAAATGCTAGCATTTTCCAATACAGAAGCAACATTTCCCGGCTCCATAATACCAGCATATCCTCCGGCTGCCTCACGTCCGATGACATAAGCAAACAAATTCGCATCACTGTTTTTAATAATCGTACCGGACATTTCTCCGATAAAGCCACCGGCTTTTCCCAAGTTTTGATTATTTGTATCACTGCCATTTGCCAGTACAGAATAACCGCCCACGCAGCCATTGACGTCAGAATTTTTAATGGTAGACGTGACTACATTCAGTGCCTCCAAAAGGTTTGTCAGCTGAATATTTCCAAGAAGCTTTAACCCTCCTCCTACTGCTGCTGCTGAATCAATGTCCACGCACCCTGCATAACCTCCGGCATATTTTCCGCCTTTGACTGCATATTGGGAAGCTTCTGTAAAATAGCTCTCGCCATTTGAAGATTCCAGACTGTCATTTGGCGGAGTCACCTTCGTATGCTTTAAGGAGGTAACGTCTGAATCCTTAATCTGCACACCTCCGCCATAACCAAGGTAGCCTCCTGCATAGCTGTCTGAATCTGTAGCTTCTACTGTAAATCCTTTCTTCACCGACTTCACTCCTGCTGACTGAATGATGGGGATATAAACCTGTAGCACATTCAGAAGCTGACCAATATCAAGTTTCAAAATACCGCCAAGAAGGTTTAAACCATCGGAGGAAGCGGCTGCCCCTGCGTCAACCTTTCCAGCAAAGCCTCCGGCGTGAGATTCGCCCTTGACGCTTTCCAGTCCAAGGACAGCAAAGGCCTCTTTACTTGTACTATTATCGACCTTACCGCTTTGCATTGCTCCGGCAAAGCCTCCGGCAAGCTGTCCTTCCACCTGCGGCTTTTCTCCGTTGGAAGTAAAAGTTACGGTTGTATCTGTATATTTCGGAAGCAGATACGGCACTAAATTTAACAAGGAACTAACCTCTAAAATACCCGGAAGCTTCAGATTGCCGTCTTCATCCTCCTGTGCAAGCCCTGCCAGTCCTCCTGTATGGGAACGGCCGATAAAGCCGCCGGCATAACTGCCTTTTGTATCACTGTGCTTTGCGACAACAGATTTTACATTTTTCACATGGGATGCTTCAACAACCGAAGCAACCGATTCTCCGATAAAACCGCCGGCTGTAAAATCTTCTCCATCTGTCAGTGCTGCTGTTCCATCAGAAAGAACCGTCAAGCCGCTGTCAGCACCGCTAGCCGTCTCACAATTCGTTATTGTAACCTGAACACCGTCTGCCAACGATAATACGTTATTGAGCTTTACAAGCCCGAGCACATCCAAGCCTCCGGCTGATGCAAGGCTTGACGCCCCTGTTCTTCCGGCAAAGCCGCCGGTATAGTTGCCCGCCTGAACACTCTGAATACCACTTACTGTTACGTCATCGGCTTTTCCGCCAAGCATAAGACCGCATGCCCCCGCAGCATATTTTTCTGTCGCCGTCACCGCCCAAGCGGTTCCTTCTACAGAAATGTTTGATAACTCAAACGGTATAAACTGCCCAATACCAAGCGTATTGTTTAACACACCGACGGCATCTGCTGTCACAACGCTTCCAGCAGCACCTCCGGCATATTTCCCTGCCTTTATCTCATGTAATCCCGTTACCTTTCCGCCGAAATCAGTTTTATCAGCGGTAATCTTCACACCGTCGCCCTGTCCAATCATGCCGCCGGCATAGTCCTTGGTACTCTCAATGACAAGACTGCTGCCCTCTACGGTGCAGCCGTGTATCTTTGACGGCATCACACCGGCTAAGGTTAAAAGCTGATTTTTCTCAGCTTCACTGCCGGATGCAAGCACCTTTTCTAAAAGTTTAGAAACAGAATCCACCAAAGTCGGTTTCTTCTCATCATCTCCGCCAAGGGTTGTACCAAAACCAATGGTTGCCCTTCCGGCAAAACCTCCGGCATACTTCCCTGCCTTGACTTTTAAAAGACCGGTTACGGATGATCCTTTGCTTATACTGTTTGCCATAGCGCCGTTAAAGCCACCGGCATAAGATTCTGTCGTTTCAATAACAAGGTTCTGACTGTTGACTTTACAATTTTCCTGTCCTGATTTTGCATCAATTTCATACAGTGTAATACCTGCATCGTTTAAAAGACCTTTAATAATGGCGTCGCGCTCTAAGCCCGCAAAGCCGCCGGCGCCGTTTTTCGCCTGTACCGATGTCAGTCCCAAAACGGAAGAATTACTAATTTTTGTACCTGTCTGTATTCCGACAAAACCGCCGTTATAATCCTGCGTGGCATTACCAACGTTTCCATTTTGTAAGGCCACACTGCAGTCCGTAATCATTGGATTATGATATCCTGTAGGAATCAACTCTCCTAAACTCACATCATTTTCTAATAAAATGGTAATCAAATCACCCAGTCCGACACCCGGCACGATATTTAAAAGGGTAGATAGTACTTTTACAACGCCTTTCAATATATCGGATAATCCGTCATATTTTTCCACACCTTCCGTGAATCCGACAAAACCGCCGGAGATACCTCTTGCACTAGTAACAGATGCCTGAGTTACTGTACAGTTTTCCACACGGACATCGCCCACAATCCTTCCGGCGAAGCTTCCTGTGGCAAATAAATCCGGGCTTTTCTGCTTCAATGTCAAAAGCGCCTCGATAACCTGACCTAATTTCAAGTTGCCAAGGATTGGATTAAGTAAGTCAAGTATATCACCAAGCAATCCGCCTAATAATTTTGTAACAAGGTCTACCAGCGAAGTTACATTATCTTCTACTTCCGTGGATTCATTATTTACACTCACCTGTTCCAGATGAATATTTTTTACAACCGCCGTTCCTGCAGAACCAAGTGTATTCTCATCCAGCTTATTGGAGATTGTTCCAAAGAAGCCGATGCCGCTTGTGGTCTCCATATTCAGCTTGCCTGTCTGCTCTACATGAATATTTTTAATCGTCGGTGACACATCCTGCTGCATATTCAGCCGCCCTTCCATCTTTCCCGAAAAATGAATTGGCGTCCAGTTATCATCTTGTCTGTTGGAATAGTCTCCCTGCAGCAAGTCAATATCTCGGAAAATAATGTAATTGGCATCGGAGGAATATTTTAAATCTTTATACTCCTTTTCCAAATCACGAAAAGATGTGTATTCCCCATTTGATCCCCATGGTTTACCAGCGCCAATGGAAGGCGTATTATTTCTATCCACAGTAAGCCCAACCAATTCTTGAGAGCCAAAAAGAGTTCCTAAAAGCCCTCCAAGCAGTCCGCCGACAGTCTCGACAATCTCTCCAAGCAGTGTATCTGAACCCCAGTCGATGTTCATAAGCTCTTTTTTCTTTGCATCATCAGTTTGCTGTTTATACTGGAAGTTTTCACTACCTTTTTCAATATCACCCGGCTGATAACTGATACCTGCATCAAAAAAACTGTCCATATTAAAATCTGCATCGCCCGGATAATACGGAACAATATGTATTCTCTTAACCAGTATCCCTGCCTCTGTCCTCAAAAACAGCATCGGCGTTACTCTCTTATCACTTCCAATTGCCCGAAGCTGCTGCTCATTTCCGATTAGGATATATTTTTCATTATCAATAATCGTATATTGCTGACCTATGTAAGCTCGTCCGCCTTTTTGTCCGTCCTTTTCATTCTCCAGCACATACTGCTCGGCTAAAAGCTCAGGCATCTTTTCTGTAAAGGATGGACTTAACACATAATTATGTTCCTTACTGTAGGTCAGGTATTCCTGCGCTGCTTCCGCACTTTCATCTGCCGGTGTTCCATCTTTATACAAAAGCTGTCCCACACCCACTTTTTCAGGAATCATATCATTTGACATAACTGGCTCTTCAGCAGAATTTTCGGAAGCAATCAACTGAAGTTGATAATTATTATAAATATAAACCGTATCTGTTTCCTGATCATATAAAACATCATCTTCAACAGGTGTTCCCGAAAAGGTTCCGGTAAATCCTTCCGGCAAATTCCATATAGCTTCTGAAGACAAAGGAATTTCATTCATCAGCATATAAGCCGCATCCAAAGCATAAGTAATTGTCTGCCCTTCGCTTACAAGCTCTGTTCCTGTGGAAAAAAGCTCTTCCTGCATGTCATCTGTTCTTACCGGCTCTCCGGTTCCAATAGCCTGAAGCTGACGGATGTTATAAACCTTAATAACTCCGTTTTCATATAAATCTATAGGAATCTCTTCTTCCGTTGGTGTCTGGTTTTGTTCATCCAAAGATTCATTCTCCGGCAAATTCTCTTCTTGCATGGAATCCGATTCCTGACTCTCCGGCAATGGTGCAGACGGTTCGGATGGTTCCAGTGGTTCCGATGATTCCGATTGCTCTGCCTGTTCTACATGATTTTCCATTTCTGTAACTGCCTCTTCCAAAATTTGCTCCTGTAATTCATTTGGCAATTCCTGTGCCGAAACAGTTAATGTCTGAAAAAAAATAGAGAAAATCAATAACCATGCTGTTACCTTTTTCCCTACTTTCCAATTAAATAAATGTTTATTTTTCTTTTCCCCCCACATTTTTTCTCCTTCTTCATCCAAAATTTTTGTTATAAACTAATAAAAATCAATAATTGATTTTTTACAACATCCATTCAGAAACTTTGTGCATATTTTCATTGTTTTACCATTATATCATTTAAATACCAACGCCCAACCAACGTAAAAAATCCGCCAAATCTTTTCATGATTTGACGGATACTGACACTAATTCTAAGTAGCTATGTTATTAAAAATATCTGCGAGAATATATTCGCCCCAGGAATATTCTGAAAGAAATTCCCCTTCAAATTTATTTTTTTCTTTCTCTCTATTATTTTTCCAGGCATAATAATCACATTCTACAAGCTCTGTATTTAACATTTGTCCTCTTGGAGTGGATAACAATAAATCCGAAATTCCTTCTGACTCCAGTACCTCTTTTAACCTTTTTAATGCATTATAGTAAACCTTCATCTTTACATTACTATACTCTCTTCCTTCCCAGATAGCGCTGTAAATTTCTTCATTACTGATTTCCTTTCCACAACGAGAAGCAATTAATGCAAGGATTTCCTTTGCTTTTCCACGCAAAGGAATTGGAACACCATCTTTTAAAACATTAAATCTTCCAAACATTTGTATATAGATTTCTTTGTGCAGTCCTTTTGAAAGGATTTGCATCTTCTGCATCATCATCTCAATGGTTTCCCTTTTATAGGGCTTCACAATATAATAATCTCCTCCAATCAAGTTTGAATCGCGGATATATTCATCATAAGCAGAAATAAATACAATTAAAATACTTGGGCAAATCTCTCGAAGCCTAACTGCTAAATCTATCCCGTTCATCCCAGGCATTTTAATATCCAGAAATGCTAATTCCACTAAATTTTCCTGTGCAAATACAAGTGCTTCCTCAGGACTTTCAAACTGAGCTATCACATCCAGATTTTCAATTCCTTTGCTCAGCCGCATAAAACTTCTTAACATAATCTGCTCATCGTCTACGATCATTGCTCTCACTATCTTTTTCTCCTTTCATTGGAATTCTGACAGTAATTCTCGTCCCTTCCCCTATGATACTTTCTACTTTCACATTCGCATTCATCAATTTTTCAAATCGGAAAATCAAGCTCTGAAGCCCTGTAGAATCCCTTTCTTTTGATTGAATTTCTGCTCGAATCTTCTCCATATCAAATCCAACACCATTGTCCGCTACCTCTATGACAACCTCATTGACATCTCGATAGGAACTGATTTTAACGACTCCCCCTTTGCTTCCTTTCTCATAAATACCATGTCGAATTGCATTTTCCACCAAAGGCTGAATACTAAGCGGAACAATATGAAAATCCGACTCCTGAATTTCATATTTCACCTGCAATTTGTCCCCAAAACGCATTTTTTCTATATTTACGTATGCTTTTATATTTTCTATTTCCTGAGAAAACGGAGTAAACTCCTCACTTGCCATTGATTTGATACACGCACGCAGATGCGTTGTAAAATCAAAGATTAAATCAGAAGCGTACTCTGGGTTTTCCAAGACAATCTCTCGAATAGAAGCCAACGAATTATACAGAAAATGGGGCTGCATCTGACCTGTGGATATTTTAATTCTCGATTCGTTCAGTTGAACTTGTAATTTTTCCAGTTTCTTTTCTGCATTTTTCTGTGCATCTCGATACTTGCTAATATCAATGACCACCCCATATCCATATTTATCTCCATCAGAACCATCCTTTACTTCTAAGGTATCTGAAAGCTTCAACATGGAACCATCTTTACAAATCATACTGTATTCACAAATTCCCGCTTTGCCAGACTCTCCTATATTCCTTACGAACATTTCATATTTTTCTCTATCCTCTTCTGCTAAAAGATTCGTATACTTCCTGTAATCGCCAAGAATTTCGTCTAACTCATCCTCTGTATAACCAAGCATCCTTTGAAGCCCCTCATTAATATACTCAACGCAACAAGTTTCATTTAGGCAAAAACGATATAACCCTACTTGTGCAATGGTCATAACTTCTACGACTTCATCAAATACTACATGCTCTTGGGTCGTATCCATAACGGTTCCAAAAACAAGAAATTCTCCGCCCTTTTCATTTTTCACGGGAAGTAATATATTTTTGACCCAACTACTCTTTTGTGATGATTGCCACATGGATTCAAAAGTTATAATTTTTTGGAACTTCATAACATTTTTCATTTCTCTAAAGAGTCCATCAAAATTGTACTCTGGGTGAATTCTTTTCCATTCGTCAACATTTTTCATAAAATTATCAATATTTTTCCGCCCATATGTCTCTTGAAATTTTCTATTTCCAACAATACAATCCTCTTTTACGTTATATCGAAATACTGGAAATGTTAATTCATTCATAAGTTGTTTGTATCTATGATATTTGTAAAAATGTTCTGTTTGGATCTGTCTTTTTTTTCTTATATGTAAAACAATGGAAACGATGGAAATAATTAAAGAAATCACAAATAACACCAGAATTGTTATCATACTTCTTTTCACTATCTGAGCACTCTTTTCGTACTGCAAAGCTGCGGCATCTTTATCTACCATACTGAAGACCATCCAATCTTCTACACCGCTTGGCATGTATGTAGCATACTTTGTCTTATCATTCTGCCTGAATATCAGTTGTCCAGATTTTCCTTCTTTTAAATTTTTCTTTAGTTCTTCTTTTTGTTTATCTTCAAATACAAACTTGCTACACCCATCAAATAAATTGTGTTCTAACAAAAAACGATCGTCTTCATCTCCAACTAACAAAATTGCCCCTTTTGAATCTACTAAAAACATACTGGCATTTCCGGCAAATTGTATATCTTCTACTAAAGTATCTTCCACATCTGCTATTTTCTTACTTTTAAATAAAAATCCCTCTAGTTCTCCTTTCATATATAATGGAATTGTATAAAGAAGTTCTTGTTCTTTAAATCCAAGTTCTTCATCCAATAATACACATTTCCCCATTACATTCTCCGTCTCTACAGACAAAAGCTCCTCAAAATGCTGCCCTGTTCTTATATTCCCCAGTTTCTCACCATTCCATTGTATTACCGTTCCGGATAAATCCGAGATTCCCAGCATAGTAATCTTTTCTTCTTTTCTCATTAATTCCCATATATGATTAAACTGCTCTGTTTCTATTCCTTTATCACTAAAAGTCAATATGCTATTAATCACACTCAACTGCACATATTCCCTGTCGATAATTTCTTCCAACATAGTCACCTGCATTTGAACCTTGGCTTTTAATTCCTCAAATGCTCTGTTTTTTACATTTTCCTCTAACGTAAGTTGTATAATTTCATAGGCGATCAAAAGTACTATTCCTATCATGAGCAAATACAACACAAGGTGCATTACTGTTGAACTTATTTTCCCCTCTTTTTCTTTATTCCTCACAATTTCCCTTCCTTATTCTTCATATTTTTAGTGCATTTTTATTGAATTATAACATATTATAATTGATTTTTGCATAATTTTCGCTCTTCTATTTATGTTTTTTTATACATTAATTTCCTCAAAAAAAATAGTTATTGAAGTTTTCTTTCTTCAATAACTATTTTCATCATCAAAACAGTAATCATATTGTTTTACTTTTCCCTGTGTTTTTTTACAACCAAATACAATAGCATGAAACTACTTATCAGAAAAACACATACGAATATCTGTATCGGTGTGTCATCTCCTGTTTTGACAGGCTTGTTTTGCTCTGTAGGAGTTTTTGGCAATTTATATTGATTGCAAAAACGAACGGCATCTTTTTTTACCTCCTCTTTCCCCTGTTCCAGAGCCACAACCGTAATCTCCAGTTCTTTTTTAGCCTCAGCTGTACAATACACGGTCACATTATATACACATGAATCATAGGTATAATGCTTTGCATTCCCCTTATTCTGACGAATTTCATACTGATAAACACCTGGCTGTGTAAATTTTATAGCTGGAAATTCTTTTTTCTCTTGCCCCTGTATTTCCATCTCAATTTGCTGATCCTCTGCCTGTTCTGGCATAGGTGCATTTTGTGTTAATGCCTTCATTTGAATTATAAATGTTTCCGCTTGCACAGGCCTGTCACCTTCCAGAACGATTTCAACAGGAAGCTGAAAGCTTGTTTCCATTGCAAATACTTGTAATGTACTTATGCAGGGCAATAGCATTAGAAATAAAATAGAAAACAACGTCCCTTTTAATTTTTTCACATATTACTCCTCCCTGTCTGTATCCTTTTCCGGTATCATCTGTGCCAAAACCACAGTTCTTGCATCTGTAAATTCCGATGTACATGTAGTTAAGGCTACAAGTTGTGGATGCTCACTTTTTTCCAATGCATTTAATACATCTTCTCTGACAAAGAGAGCATGACTTCGGATATAATCTAGCTGCCCTTCCTTCCATATTGGTGGCCAATTTCTCAATTGGAATATATAATCGTCAGAAACTCCCGTTATCAATACAGCTGCAACTTTTAGATTATAAACCCGATCCGGCAGGAGCAGTGTACCTGTATCATTTTTTTGGAAAAACTCCTGCTTCTTGTATAAGTCCAAATCTCCAAACATATTTCCACCATCCATATGATGACCATATAAAAGATTATAAGAATCTGAAAAATCTTTTGCATTTTGACTATCCAGAAAAATACTTCCCGCAAGAGCAAATTTCCCATAGATATCTCGATTGATATAAGTGAGATTTGTTTCTCCCTGCAACACCGGAAAATCTATCTTGGTTCCATCCATGGTAATCCATGCACAAACATCTGGATTAATGGAAAGCAATTCTGAAAAATCCGGTTGTTCTTTATCCGGCTTCAACTTTAGCATGTCCTCTTGAACATTTTCTGCTGCTGAATAAATTCTATTGTTATCGTGCAAAACAAATAATGCATATGCAGCAGCAATAATAAGAATGAGAACAAGAAAAAAACTGATTATAAAATTCAGAAAACGTTGTATATATCCGGAAATTTTATATCCCACTGTTCTGCTCCCTTTCGTTCGTCAGCTTTGTTTTGTGCAGAAGCTCCCCCGTGAATCTACGGAGGAGCCCACGACCTGCTTTTTTATCTTTCTTTTAACTTTCCTTACTCTTCTCTTCTTTTACGGCTTCTTACAATCATCATGCCAGCGCCCAGAACAACAACACCGAGAATCATAATGTATGGAAGAGAATCTAAATGGAGGCCTGTATTCGGTTTCACCATATTGGAATCTTCGTCGTTCATGCCCTTGCTGTTTGCGATGATGATGTTGTTATTCGTAGCTTTTCCGATTGTACCTGTTACAAAATTACCTTTTCCATAATCCTCAGATACAGGATCATTATCTGTTGGATTGGTTACTTTCTCTCCACCTCCATAGTATGCTACTGTGTAACCTTTGGATGGATCATTAAGAGTATTCTCGTCTAATTTACCGATATGTTTACTATCTTCCTGCACTTTATAAGTTACTTCTGCAGGCATGCCGCTGAATACAACTGTCTGTCCATCCTTAAGCTGAAGATTTAAGGTTGCTGTATATCCAGTATTAGCATTGCCTGTCCAATCGCTTCCATCGTCTACTTTTTTAATAGTACCATTAGCGGCACCTTTATATGTAATGTCACTTCTTACCGGTTTTTCTGAAGTTAATGTCACGGTTACATCGAAAAGCTGATCCTGACTTGCAAGCGGTCCGCGCACCTGTTTCATAATTTTAAATTTTGCCAATTCTGTTTTATCAGGTGTTTCTCCGCCTCCTTCTGGTGGAATCGGTGTAATCGGATCTGGATCCTTACCTGGATCGGGAGTCGGGTTCGGACCTGGGTTTGGAGTTGGTCCTGGAGTTGGATCTGGAATAATAAGTTCTCCATCTAATAAATATTTGTTTTTAAAATCGCCTTTTTTCTTTGCACTATCTTGATCATCACTATTTCCATTTCCGATTGTAGTTCCATCAGCTGCAACCGTTACGAATTTTTTCAAATCAGCGCCTTCATATTTTACAACAACCTGAATAAATACAGACTTCTCATCATATACTACACCTGCTGAATCTTTTGAATCTGGTGTATGTTGAGAAGGTGACTGCTCTGTGATTTCATAGTTGTATTTACCAGGAACACTATATATCGGTACATTTACTACGATATCATCTGGATTACTATCCACAGTTAAAGGATCTATCGTTAAATTAGGTGCTGTAAGAGGAGTCATCGGTGCTGCTGTACAAACTGACTCAAACTGCAAGGTTTCACTCGGGAATTGAGCTGCATTTTTATTTTCATCATTTGTTACATATTTTTTTTCAATTGTAAATGTTGTCTCTGTATTAGCCAAATCTCCAGTTGTAGGATAATCTGATGGTGCTGCCAATACTGGTACACTCATACAAAATGCTAATACGATAGCCAGTAATGCTGATAATTTTTTCTTCATAGTTTTTCTTCCTTTCATTGTATATTTATAATTTTTTCTGCAAAGTTAAAACCCTCTGCGTCGGACAATGGTAATCACCTTGCCCTTAATTGCCTCCTCTGGCAAGGGACCAAAATCCCGGCTGTCAGAAGATTGTGTCCGGTAATCTCCGAGAACAAATACATAACCCTCCGGCACTTGGAAAGGATATTTCAGAAGTGTCTTAGGTTCTGTTGGATACAGAATCTCACCAGATTGCACTGTACCGTTGACATACAGGTGTCCTTCCTCATCCATATCCACGTAATCCGTTCCCTTTGCTACCACTCTGGATGCACAAATTTCTCTGTCCATCTCATATAGGATCAAATCGTCTTTTTGGATTTCCTTTTCTAATCGAAATCCAAGAACCAGATCCCCATCTTTCAAAGATGGAAACATGGCGTTTCCATTAAGCTGACAGATAAGAAACACTTTGGAAAACAGAACAAAAAAGATAAGTGTCAATCCTGCCAGTCTCACTCCAAGCTCGATCCAGCCTCTACAGTCAAGAATTGCATTTCTGCGTCGTCTGATGACCTGTTCTGCTGTCAACTCGGAATTTTGTTTTTTCTTCATTAATCGGAGTTTTCTTCACGGACTTTGGTGCGTTCTTCTAATAAAAGATCATATCTTTTTCTTTCCCATACAAGCGCTTCCTCATATAAATGATTCAGTTCCTGTATTTTCTTCCAAACGTCCGCCTCATCTACTCCAAAGAGCCTTTTTTTAAATTTTACATGCTTCAAATATTCTGTAATCCTGTTTTCCTGTTTTTTTTTCGGCTCTTTTTCTATATTATTTTTGGAATCTATCGCACTCCCTCCTTTTTCTTTCTTCTCCAAAAGAACAAGACAGCAGTAATACTTATAATCGTCAACATCCAAATATACAGGTTGTTTTCCAAATGAATTCCTGTATTCGGCTTTGCATCTTCTGTATTTTGGTTTGTGATTTTCAGCTCAATCACATCCTCCGGCATTCCATGAATTGTATATTTCATAACGGCTGTATTTTGTACTTTATCTTCTGTTGCCTGTACTGCTTGCAAATAGCTATCTCCTGTTCCTTTTTGTGAAAGCGATACATCATATTTTGATACATCTACTGCTTCCGTAATCTCAATCTCAGACCCAATGTCTACATGCTGTATTGTAATCATTTCATTATTTTTAATCTTGGCATCTACACGCTTGTACATTTTCATACCATCTTCACGATAGAGTATTGCCACATCAAATGTCTTATCCCTATCACCAAATGGTCCGATGACTTCTTTTCTTATATTTACTGTAACACCTCCTGTGTGAGGATGATTCACCACATGCCTGTCTGTAAGTGGTTTCCATATACTTGCTCCTGATTCTTTTTCATATAAGAAAATAATCTCATTTTCCACCTCTACCATGTACAATGACAAATTATCTTTGTATTGTGTTTTTCCTGTCACTCCTTTATAAGGAGTAGAGGATTCCACCATCCAGTATCTTCCCTTTGGCACAGTATCCGGTATGAGAAGCATTCCGTCTGTATTTGTCCTATACGGCTGTTCCTGAATCGGCGTACATTCCTGCCCGTCCTTTTTCAGAACTATTGTATCTTTGTCACCTTTCTTCACACATTCCACTGTATATCCTGTATCATCTACATATTCGGATGTACCTTCTTTATATGGAACTTCATACAGCATAAATTCTGCACCTTCCAGACGATTTCTCGGAAGATCATCTGTCTTCAGAAAACTTCTATCTGCCAGATTAAAATGCAAATTCTGAACCCCTAGTTCTATCTGAGAAATCTCTTGGAATTCCTGTTCATTCTTCGGTGATAGCAGCTGTCCTGCCGCATCTTTATACTGAATCTCAGAATAAATAACTTCATAATACAAAAATCCATCTCCAAATTCCGGTGAATAATGTGTCTTACCGATTTCAATTTCTTCAATCTTGTATTCTACCGGTTTCTTATCCAAAAACAGCGGTACCTTGTCAACTGTATACTCCCAGTTGTTATCTGCATCCAGTACGAATTCCTGTCCTGTGGACATTCCGTCACGATACAATCGTACTTTAACCTGTTTTTCTGTTAGAGCATCGTTTGGATTTCCCCAAGTCTTTTTAATATGTAACTTACTGTTTTTCGAGAAGTTTCTGATATTCAGGCTTGTATCACCACGAATCGTCAGCACAGACTTTCCATCAATCTGATCATTTTCAGGAGCTTTTACAGCCTCTTGGTTTTCTCCTGCTTGTCTGTCTACCAGTTTTGCCTCTGTGATTTTAAATGCTCCGTCTGCTATTTCAACGGTAATCTGTATATCTCCCGGATCAATATATCCGACAGGTACATTTATCTCCTGCAGCAAGTAGGTTTCTGTGGCAGTTCGATTCTGTCCGGCTTTATCCTGTAATACAATGGAAAGTTCTGCAATTCCATTTTTATCAGTTGTTAATGTCTCTTTCTTAACACCATTCTGGCTAACAGCAAAAGTAATTCCTTCCATTCCCTGTCCGGTAGCAGCATCAAACTTATTCAGTGTAAGCACCCCTGGTCTTTGATAACGATTCTCCAGTTCAATGGTAAGAGCTTCTCCTCCTCGACCCATGCCGCGCCCTGTAAACTTAATACCGCTGTTCTCCGGATATAGTTCCCATGTATTCACATTTTCTCCTTGCTCATGAGAATTGTGAACATTGTACCAACCTGAGAACTTCACCTTGGAATCATTGGGTTTATAATTGTGCTCTTTCAAGGTGTACTTCCAAAATGGATCTGCCTTAACAATCCAGGTACAACTTGTATGCATGTCATCGTCCCAGGTACCAACAATCTGCTCCGGCTCATTTTGAGCCAGCACCTGACCACCTTCCGTAGGAAGTACCAGCTTCATATGCTCATGAAATGCTGGTGGCTGCACTGTTCCGTCTGAAAACGTTGCATCCATGTCAACATTGATATAATAATCTTTTTGTATCTCTTTTATCACCTCAGGCGTTCCAACAAAGTCTTTCTTTACCGTAAGATAACCATTTTTCGCTACAATACGTCCATCAATATGCCATCCGTCTGACAGTCGACTATTAAAGGAATACCAGTAAATGGTAAAGAATTCCGTATCTAATTTCGAAGCAGGAATCTCCCTGTCCCCAATGCGGATTGTACGTCCACTTTCACGAATTGTCTGGAACACTTCTTCATCGGAAGGAATACGGTCTATTTTATAGATATTATCTCCACCTTGACTTCCTGGATCCGGTTTTGTTCCCTGTAACAAATCCAGCACTCGCTTATGACCATTTACATAAGCCTCCCAAGTCCCCGGATTCTTGTTACCAACAATCTGCACATTATCATCTAATCTGGTAGCCGATACATTACAATTTGCCACTGCCACAGCGCTTGTAAAATCATCTTCATTTACGGATGGAAGCGCTATGCTGGAATCCTCTGGCATTGCAGATTTACAAATATAAAACTGCACCTGTTTCCGGCTAAAATCACTGACCTTATTCCATGCCGCGTAGAAAATAATCGGTTTTTGTGTATCGTTGATAATGGCTGAAAGTTCACTTCCTGAATCACATTCCTTCCAATGCCCATCCTGATCCTTATAATCCCAGTGATCAAATTCATACTGTTCCAGTTCTTTACTGTTATTGTCTTCATGGTCATAAGTCAGTGGATATGGAGACTTAACAATATACTTTGCAGCTTCACTATTTGGAATGTCTTCTGTAAATCTTGTCTTATTCCCAACCTGAGGTGTCAACTTCTCTTCTTTTGGAAGCTTTTTCATATAACGTGTGGTATCATAAATGATTCTGACTGTATCTGAATCCTGAGGTTTATCTGCAACCACTTTATAAGAATATTCAACCTTCGGCCACTCAAATATGACTGTATCTTTTCCTGACAAATCCGGAATAACATCTACCACATCTTTGTCATCCGATGTACAACTCCAAATAATATCTTTTCCTTGATACTCACCTTATAATACTGCCTTCTTGGGAACTTCTACACGGTAATGCTGCCCATGAGCCACATACTGCTTCAAAATTGCTTGGCCTTTGGTCAGATTCAGCGGATCCAGCACTTCCATCAGATGGAAACTTGCTTCCTTATCAAACCGACGCCCTGCTACGCCGACCTGAGCGGACAATCCTGTCAGCCGATCAAAATAAGGTACCAGTTTATCCGGATTCAGCGGATTAGGCTGTGAAAAGTAGTAAACAGATACATCGTGACCATTCTTCAAAACAGGAATGTACCATGTACCATCTTTATCTTTGTATGGATGCTCTACAAATACTCTTGTATCTGTCGCATAGCCAAACAGTATCTTCTCCTTGCCATCTGCTCCTGGTTCTAATTTGTCCGGGGTAAATCCAAATTCCTTATAAACCTGTGAAATCGCATCACTTGCTCTGGCTCTCAAATAATATCGACTGTCCAATCCACTGTTAGCTTTCGTAATATAATGCTGCTCTGCATTGATATTTTTTATCAGCTTATAATCTCCATCAATAAAAATATAAAAGCTAATGTTCGCTTCTTTTGTTTCTGCCGGTTTTTCCGTATTATCCGGAACTATCACATATGGCCGTACTGCATCGTCTGGATTAATGGTAAAACTCATCGTCTGATTAACTTCATTTTTTACTCCTATAATGCCAGAAAGCGTTCCATCTTCTCTTCTACATTCCCAGTTAATTGGCTCTGTCTGTCCTTCCGCATGAGGCTTCGTACTAACCGTCCTTGTAAGGGTTGTTTTTCTCGCCACAAAGTCTATGGCCGGAAGATTCTCTAATTCCGTAGGGCTATAAACCTGTCCATTGTCATCCTGTACTTTCACACTGTAAAATCCATTATAACGATTATCATGATATTCCATCAGTGTCTTTACATTCAACAGAGGCAGAATCTCTCCATCTGGTAAATAATACACATCCATGGGTTCGCCAGTCTTTCCTATGTAAATACAATCATGACCATTAATTGTATATTTACCCGCATTGTGGATACTATCATAATCTCTTTTTGAATAGTAGAAACGCTCTCGATTCCCATTTTGAATCAAACCATTATAATGAAACTTTTTTAGATAGATATTTAATTGCTCATTAGAAATATAATAATATGTAGTTCCCGGTTTCGTGGTCGTATCCTTTAATATCGGAACATCTACCTGTTCCACATTGAATCGCTCATAATCGACAAATGTATAAAACTTAATATTAATTTTTTCCGCTTCAAATTTCTTGTATGCAATGGTAAAAGGCTGTTCAATCTTCTGAATGGTAAAATTCAGATTCTGTCCGTTTTTTACCGGCGGTATTGTTTTGTTCTCATCCTCGCTGATACAAAGCCAATCATCTTCCAGAGTCTCTCCATAATTAACTGAGATTGTGACATCATCATCTCTTTTATGATAAGTCACACTCCGGTTTCCGTCCGGATGTAGGACAGTCACCGAATAAAAGCTATGTCTGTTTTGTTTTAATTGATCTGCAACGGATGAAGTAACATTTCCACTGCCATCTACAATATCCTGCGGAACTTTTTCACTTTCATCTGCACCCTTTGGCATATAATAAACATCTGTGGGTACCGCAGTATCCTGCCCCTCCTGTGTGTAGGATACGTATTGTTTTCCTTTACGAGTCTCCATTGCCGCATGAGCTAATGTCTTTTCTCCACGAACTGTAGATGGAAAATATCTTCCAAACTGTTGCTCACTTCCTTTTAGACCGTATTCTTTGTAAATTTCTGCCAAATCGTTGATTGAAAGATAACATCTTCCATTATTATTCCATTTATATACTTTTTTCAAAGAACCACTTGGCAGCTTCCGAATCTCATTATCTGCATATACATAAAATTGAATATCAAATACTGTCTGATCTGCTCTTTGAATCACATAGGACTGCTTAATATTTTCAATTCGAAACTTCGTCTGATTTCCGACCTCTATTGTTCCATCTACTACCTTATTGTCCGCTCCAAAACAGGTCCATTCAATCCGATCTGTCTGTTCCGTTAACTCAGGATTAAAGTCAGATACCGTCATTTCCACTGTGGTTCCTGTCAATCCATAGTGAATTCTGCTTTGACCTTCACCCTTTACTTCCACGGGATAAAAGGAATTTCCTTTTCTTACATTACTTCCCAGTAGCGGATTGGCAAATCTTCCATTTGGAAGGTAGTATACATCAACTGCTTCACCCTGTTTATTTGCCCCATCATTATAGGAAACATAGGTCTTTCCGGATTCCGGATCTGTATAAACCGTCCCGTATTCTATTCCTTTTTTTCCTCTGTAGGCAGATACAAACTTCTCATTCGCATTTGGTTTCTGACCATCGCTTCCTATCGTAAATCCAAAGTCCTCATATACAGAAGTCAGATCCTCTATAGAAACTCCGTGATATGTTTTTCTTCCCTCCTGCCATGTTGCAATACCGGAAATTTCATTGTGTTGAAGCCTGACCTTTTCTCCTTCAATAATGATATAAAAATCAATATCAAATCCTTGTGTCATCTCCTGAACATTTCGTAATTCTGTTTTTTCTTCCTCTGGAATATTTGCTTCCGGAATAACTTCTTCTTGAGGTATGGTTTCCTGCTCTGCCAAACCTTCTTCTGTTGGCGGAATTTCCTCCTGAGGTATGGTTTCCTGCTCTGCCAAACCTTCTTCTGTTGGCGGAACTTCCTCCTGAGGTATGGTTTCCTGCTCTGCCAAACCTTCTTCTGTCAATGGTATTTCACTCTGAGGTACTGCTTCCTCCTCTGGAAAACTTTCATTTTCCGTCAAACTTTTTTCTGTTTCCGCAATGGATAAATCTGCTGCTAAGGCTGTTGTCCCCACACTATTCATACACAAAATCAATAGAAGTGTCCATGCTATCCATCGCAGCCGCGCCTTTTTTTTCTTCACACTGCTTCCTCCTCATGTAATGATATATTTTTCATGTAAGTTCATTTACAGCTTTGACATTGCCCTCACTAACTATATATATCTTATCATCTGAATACCAACGACTAACTGGTCCTATGTCAAGATTTAGTACAAGTTAAAATGAGGTTTTCCTCATCTTAA
>CAJKMA010000009.1 GCA_905200905.1 uncultured Bacillota bacterium | reverse complement strand
TTGCTGTAAACCGTAACCTGGAGGAAGATGTAGAGCTTACCACAGATGTAAGAAGTTTTGAAGGATATCGCCTGTTAGAGCATATCGTGATGGAAAATGAAGATCTGAAAGCAGGAAACAGCCTGCTGGAAGAAAAAGTTTATCCGGTAAATGCAGGTGATAGAAGCAAATTAGATAGCGGTATTGTGACAAGCGTGTTGAAGAAAGCTTCTTGGAATGTCATTCGATTAGGAAAATAAAGAATAAATTTTTATAGTTTAAAGCTGGCATATAAAACTGCAATCAAGAATATAAACATATTCCTGATATGCGATTTATATGCCAGCTTTTTATGATTCTTCCATCCGATATTGCTTAAAAATACTGCGTAGAACCTCATAAAGAGGTTCTTTTATTTTTTCCAGGGGAAGGGGCTGTTCATAAAGGATTGTATTGTAGCTAACACCACTGACTAATTCCAATATCATGTACATCATAAGTTCGGGATCCCGATAAGTATAGGAAGATTTTGACAGCAGATCTTGATAAATAGTATAAACTGCCGGCACATCTTTGTCTGGTGCTTCAAAGAGTGAGTTTGTGAAGAAGCCCCAGCTTAAGTGTTTGGAAATCAGCATAACCAAGCTGTGATTTTTTGCAAATTGATCCAGAATGTTGTCGATAATAAATAAAACCTGGTCTTCAAAATCAATAATGTCCTGGTGTTCTTGTAAATCTGTGTAAGCAGTCAGAAATACTTGACTTGCCTTGTGACTGATAAGGTGATTCCTTATATCGTATTTATCCTTGAAGTACAGATAAAAGGTACCTTTCGCAACACCTGCCGCATCTACAATATCTGAAATAGAAGTCTTATTAAAACCATTATGAATAAACAGAGAAAAAGCAGAATCTAGCAGAGAGTTTCGCTTTTGCTGTTTATTATTATCTACTTTACCCATTTCACATAACCTTCTTTCTTTCCTTTGTACCTTCTTAATACTTTGTACATTATAGAGAGGAACAATGAGAAAAGTCAAATGAAAAAGAGGAGGTTCTTTTTTTTCTCTGAAATGCATAAAAAATAAAAATGACTTTTAGTCATAAATAATATTGACTAATGGTCATTTATGTGGTAAAACAATTTATGACCAAAAGTCATATTGATTTCACGATGAAAGGAAGGAAGAACTATGTTAAAACTGGGAAGGAAAATTGTGAAATTCCGGATTCCTATTTTTATTTTAAGCCTGCTTCTTTTGATACCGGCGGGAATCGGATACATAAACACCAGAGTAAACTATGATGTGCTTTATTATTTGCCGGACGAAATTGAAACCATGAAAGGGCAGGATATCCTGGTAGATGAATTTGGAACAGGAGCGTATTCCATGTTTATTTGCGAAGGAATGCCCAACAAGGATGTGGCAGCTCTAAAGGAAAAGATTGAAGCGGTGGAGCATGTTTCTAAGGTTGTGTGGTACGATACACTTTCTGATATTTCTGTACCTGTGGAGATGCTTCCAGAGAAAATCCGAAGTGCTTTGTTTTCTGAAGATTCTACGATGATGTTTATTATTTTTGATACTACCACATCAGCAGATGAGACCATGGATGCCATTGGAGATATTCGGAAATTGGCAGGAAAACAATGTTTTCTCAGTGGTATGTCAGCCATTGTAACAGATACAAAAAATCTGGCTGAATCTGAGGTGGCGATTTATGTACTGATTGCAGTAGTTCTGTCCTGTATTGTATTGGCACTTACCATGGAGTCATACTTTATCCCCATTTTGTTCCTGCTTAGTATTGGGATGGCCATTATGTATAATATGGGAACAAATATCATTCAAGGAGAAATTTCTTATATTACTAAGGCGTTGAGTGCTGTCCTTCAGTTAGGTGTTACCATGGACTATTCCATTTTCCTGTGGCATAGTTATCAGGAACAAAGAGCCAGATTTGGAGAAAATCACAAGGAAGCTATGGCTCAGGCCATTGCAGCAACCATTAAATCTGTAGTAGGAAGTTCGATTACTACGATTGCTGGTTTTGTAGCCTTATGTTTTATGAGTTTTACCTTGGGTCTGGACTTGGGAGTCTGCATGGCAAAAGGTGTTGTATTCGGTGTAATTAGTTGTGTTACCATTCTTCCTTCCATGATTATGATTTTTGATAAAGTATTGGAAAAAACCAAACATAAACAGTTAATACCGGATTTTCCAAAAGTTTCACAGTTTTTGGTAAAACACCATAAAACCTTTGCTTGTTTATGTGTGCTTTTGTTTGTTCCTTTTGCATATTTTCAGGCGAACACAAAGGTTTATTATAATCTGGATGCCAGCCTTCCAAAAGAATTGGAATCCATTCAGGCAAATACAAAACTTCAGGAAGAATACCACATGGGAGCAGCCCATATGATTCTGATGGATAAGAATCTTCCGAATAAAGAAAAGCATAAAATGATTGCTGAGATGGAAAAAGTAGATGGCGTAAAAGAAATCCTGGGACTTGAGACTATTATTGGTCCTGCATTTCCACAGAGTATGGTGCCGGATGATATTAAAGAGATTCTGGAAAGTGATCACTATGAATTAATGCTTATTACAAATGAATATTTGACAGCATCTGATGAAGTGAATAAACAGCTGGATCAGTTGAATGAGATTTTGAAGAAATATGATAAGAGCGGAATGTTAGTAGGAGAAGCTCCTTGTACCAAGGATTTAATTGAGATTACAGACCATGACTTTAAAGTGGTTAGTGCAGTATCAATTTTGGCAGTCTTTCTAATTATTCTATTTGTATTTAAATCTATTTCATTGCCTGTGATTTTGGTACTTGTTATTGAAGGTGCAATTTTTATTAATATGGGTATTCCATATCTTACAGGAACTGAGCTTCCGTTTATTGCATCTATTGTTATTGGTACCATACAGTTGGGGGCCACTGTCGACTACGCTATTTTAATGACCAGCCGATATGAGCAGGAACGGGGAAGCGGAAAAGGAAAGAAAGAATCCATAAGCATTGCTTTGGAGAGTAGTATTCGTCCAGTTATGGTATCAGCGTTTAGTTTCTTTGCGGCTACCTTTGGCGTTGGAATGTATTCCAAGATTGATATGATTAGTTCTTTATGTCTTTTGATGGCAAGAGGCGCACTGATTAGTATGTGTGCAGTACTTTTGTTCCTTCCAGCTATGTTCTGGTTGCTGGATGGATTGATTTGCAGAACAAGTAAAAACTTTAAATTTGGTATTCGGAGAAAATAGGAGGTCTTTCAGATGAAGAGAAAACAAGTTCAGGCACTTTTGGCAGGGATGGCAGCTATGATGGCAGTGATTTTGCCAACATCTTCTGTTTTGGCAGCGGTTCCAGCAAAGGAACAGACGGTTTATGTAAATGCAGATGAAAAGGGAAATACCAAAGATGTTATTGTAAGTAACTGGTTGAAGAATCAGGGAAATGAGCAGGAATTGACAGATAAGAGTAATCTGTCTGAGATTACAAATGTAAAAGGAGATGAAACATTTCAGCAAAATAGTGATGGAACCATTGTTTGGAACGCAGGGGGCCAGGATATTTATTATCAGGGAAAAACCAAGGAGGAGCTTCCGGTTTCTGTGAAGCTGACATATTATCTGGATGGAAAAGAAATCACGCCTGAAGAACTGGCAGGAAAAAGCGGTAAGCTAAAGATTAGAATTGATTATGAGAATAAAACGAAGGAAACTGTGGATGTTCAGGGAAAACAAGAAGAGGTGTGTACACCTTTTATGATGATGACAGCCATGATTTTACCATCTGATACTTTTACAAATGTGGAAATTACAAATGGACAGATTCTGTCAGACGGTAATAATGAAATTGCAGTTGGCTTGGGATTTCCGGGGCTGGCAGACAGTCTGAATCTCAAGGAAGTGAAGGAATTAGAAGATATTGATATTCCGGATTATGCGGAACTGACAGCAGACGTAAAAGATTTTTCCCTGGCTATGACTGCTACAGTTGCTACCACAGGGATTTTGGAAGATTTGGATTTAAAGGATATTAGTAGTACGGAAGATTTGAAGGAAAAGATGGATACACTGACAGATTCTTCTAAGGCATTGGTAGAAGGAAGCCAGGCGCTGAAAGATGGTATACAAACTATGGATAGTTCTGCTGATACTTTTGTAAACGGCTTGGAACAGGCTGATAATGGTACGAAAGCCTTGAAAGATGGTATTGATACCATGAACAGTAAAAAAGGAGCCCTTTTGGATGGTGTATCACAATTGACAGAAGGAATGAAAGAACTACAGTCTGGTTCGGTTGGACTTCAAAATGGTGTTTCCTCGTATACAGATGGCGCTGCTCAGTTGAATGCTGGTATTGCACAAACGGCAGAAGGAGCTGCTGCTTTAAATGAAGGTATACAGGAATTAAATACCAAGAAAGGTGCACTGACAGAAGGTGTGGGAAAATTAGGAGAAGGAGCAGCCCAGCTTCAGGATGGTGCCAAGGGACTGCAAGATGGAATTAGTGCTTATACTGCCGGAGTACAGAAACTGGATGCAGGGCTTGGTCAGTTAAATGAAAAAGTATCTGAAGGAGCAGGGCAGCTTGGCGGAGTAAAAGATGCTATGACGTCTATTACAGCCGGCGCTCAGGAGCTGATGAAAGGAGCCGGAACTTTAAAAGCAGGTGTTTCCGGAGCACAGGGCGCTGCCAAGGTCATTTCAGACCAGGTGGGGACCTATGGAGCAGCTGCCACAGCAGAGGCTTCTTATACAGACCAGGCAGTTGCAGTAATTCAAAAAATTATAGTAGATAATCAGGGACAGCCCCAGATATCAGCAGATGAGCTGAATAGCCAGGCAAATGCAGCAATCGCCAGCGAAAATGCTGCAGTGAATGCACAGGCAAATGCCCAGCAGCAGAGCAATGTAGCAGCAGCTTTAAATGCAGCAGGAATTTCACCAGAGGATCAGGCGAAAGTTATGAGTGCTCTGGGAGGAATTTCTGTAGGTGTACAGACATCGGCTTTTATGAATGTGCCGCAGACACCGTCAGATACCAGCGCATTAGCTGAATTAGGCGTAATTAAGTCAAATATGGAAGCAGAGAAAGCGAAATTTAATACATCTACACTCCAGGCACTTCAAGGACAGCTTGGAACTATGAATAGTCAGTGTGATAAAGCTGTGATAGGTGCAGATAGCCTTAGCGCTGGTGTAAAGGAATTTGCCAATGCAGCACAGGCCATGAAAGGAATGTCCGGCATGGTGGAGGAACTGGCAAAAGTAGTAGGGCAGTTAAAACAGGGAAGCAGTGATTTATGTGCAAATAATGAGAAATTAAATCAGGGTGCTGCAAGCCTCACAGATGGAACAAAATCTCTGACAGAAGGTATGGATTCATTGGCAGGAGGAACCCAACAGGTAAGTGCAGGAATCAGTAAATTAGCAGAAGGTTCTAAACAACTTGCAGTTGGAACAGCACAGCTAAAAACAGGGTCTGAAGCATTAAATGCCAATAACAATGCGTTGAATCAGGGAGCTTCTCAATTGACTGCAGGTGCAGGACAGCTTTTGCAGGGTGGTACTGCTTTATCTTCCGGAGCACAAACTTTGGGAGGCGGCATTACACAGTTGGCAAATGGAGCGGTATCTTTAAAAGATGGAACAGCAGCTTTGTTGTCTGGTGGAAAACAGTTAAAAGACGGAACCACGAAATTAAAAGATGGTTCCACGGAATTGGCTGAGGGTATGGCAAAATTTGATGAAGAAGGTGTACAGAAGATTACAGAAATTTTCGGAGATGAGCTTCAGAATCTTTTGGATCGTCTTAATGCCGTAGCAGATGCAGATAGTGCTTACAAAGCCTTTGATGGACAGAATGAAAACGAAAACGGTAAGGTGAAATTTATCATTGAAACAGCCGGAATTGAATAGATGTATACAATAAAAATACAAATGTCCGCAACAAAGGGATTGACAAAAGAAAAAACAGTGCTATAATGAAAGGCGTTAATTGCATATTGTGCCAAAGGAAGGATGCAGGAAAGCGGCAAAATGCCCACCGAAGGAGTAATACTCTCAGGGGTCTGTAAAAGACGAGACTGTATCTGGATGGCTCTCTGGAGAATCCCTTAATGGGTGCCGAAGGTGTAAGCAGACAAAGAACTGTCTGTGAATCTCTCAGGCAAAAGGACAGTGAGGTTTAAAAGGACAGATTTTTTTCTGTCTCAAATAACGCATATTGCGCTGAAATCTGAACATACAGTCCATGGGATTTTAATAGACAAAATCTCATGGACTTTTTTCGTATCAGGTTTTCTTGCTTGTTCACGAAAGAGTATGCATAAAAATGCAGAAAGAAGAACAAAAGGAGAAGAAAAAAGAAATGGAAATTTTAGAAACAGTCATGAATGTTATTGCATCAGTGGTAGCACATGTCAACACATTTTTATGGGACTATGCATTGCTGATTCTGCTACTTGGAACAGGAATTATTTATTCTTTTAGTTTGAAGTTTATTCAGGTTCGTAAGTTTGGTGTGGGAATGAAGAAAATGTTTGGAAACTTTTCTCTTCATGGAAAAAGCAGTGAGAACGGACTTAGCTCCTTCCAGGCATTGGCAACAGCCATTGCAGCACAGGTAGGAACCGGAAATATTGCAGGTGCAGCGACTGCCATTGCTTCCGGAGGACCAGGGGCAATCTTCTGGATGTGGGTCAGTGCTTTCTTTGGAATGGCTACGATTTATGCGGAGGCAGTGATGGCACAGCATACCAGAGTGAAAGAAAATGGTGTAGTTATAGGCGGACCTGTTTACTATATTAAATACATTTTTAAAGGGAAATTCGGAAAATTCCTTGCAGGATTTTTCTCTGTGGCAATCATTTTAGCATTAGGTTTCATGGGAAATATGGTACAGTCCAACTCCATTGGAAGTTCCTTTGAAACAGCTTTTGGAATCAAACCGCTTTACGTGGGCATTGTAATTGCAATTATTGCAGCATTTATTTTCATCGGAGGAATCAACAGAATTGCCAGGGTAACAGAAAAGGTTGTTCCTATTATGGCTCTGATTTATATTGTTGGATGTCTGGTAATTTTAGGAATGAATATACAGGGTGTTGGGAAAGCATTCCATGATATTTTTGTAGCAGCTTTTAATCCAAACGCTGTCCTGGGTGGAGCTCTTGGTGTGACTGTTCAGAAAGCTATGCGTTTCGGTGTGGCAAGAGGGCTTTTCTCTAACGAAGCAGGTATGGGTTCTACCCCTCATGCACATGCTACCGCAGACGTGAAGCATCCGGGTGATCAGGGAATTATTGCCATGATGGGTGTGTTTATTGATACCTTTGTCATTTTGACACTGACAGCATTGGTTATCCTCTCCACAGGAGCATTATCCAGTGGAAAAACAGCTTCTGCATTGGCACAGGTAGCTTTTGATTCTGCCTTTGGTTCCTTTGGAAAAATCTTTATTGCCATTTGTATGTTGTTCTTTGCATTCACCACGATTATCGGATGGTACTACTTTGGGGAAGTAAATGTGAAGAGTTTATTTGGAGCAAAAGCAGTTAAGGTTTATGCAGCGTTAGTTGTTCTGTTTGTTTTGCTTGGTTCTACATTGAAAGTGGAACTGGTTTGGGATATGTCAGATATGTTTAATGGTTTGATGGTAATTCCAAACTTGATTGCGATTCTGGCATCTATTCCTATGGTAATGAAGCTGAGTAAAGAATATGAAAAACTGCATAAAAATAAGTAATAAAAGTACCACTTTACAAATCTTTGTAACTATGTTAGCATTGCTAGTATAGGAAAACACGATGATAAAGAGAGTACACGTAGGGAAGTCCTACAGAGAAGCTTCTATAAAAAATATGCTGAGAGGAAGCAGATGGAAATACGTGGAAGATGGCTTTTGAGAGGCGCACCGAAGTATGTATATGCCTAGGCTGCGACAGGTTCCGCCTGTTATAGCGGGAGGGTATGGATGTACCCCATGAGGTCTGTATTGCGAGATACAGACGAACAGAAGTGGTAACACGGGTAAATACAACTCGTCTTCTTTGGAAACAGGGAAGACGGGTTTTTTTATATCATAGGAAATTGTTTCCTATTAACAAAAAAGGAGGAATCCAAAATGGATAAGAAAAAATATTATATTACCACAGCCATTGCCTATACATCAGGCAAACCACACATTGGAAATACTTATGAAGCAGTTCTGGCTGACAGTATTGCCAGATTCAAAAGACAGCAGGGATACGATGTATTCTTCCAGACTGGAACAGACGAACATGGACAGAAAATTGAGTTAAAGGCAGCAGAAGCTGGTGTAACTTGTAAAGAATTCGTAGACAGTGTTGCGGGAGAAATCAAAAACATCTGGGATTTGATGAACACATCTTATGACAAATTTATCCGTACCACAGATGCAGATCATGAAAAACAGGTACAGAAAATCTTTAAAAAGCTGTATGACCAGGGAGATATCTACAAAGGATATTATGAAGGAATGTACTGTACTCCATGTGAATCCTTCTTCACAGAGTCCCAGTTGGTAGACGGCAAATGCCCGGACTGTGGACGCCCTGTAACACCTGCAAAAGAAGAAGCATACTTCTTCAGAATGAGCAAATATGCACAGAGACTCATTGACCACATCAATGAACATCCGGAATTTATCCAGCCGGTTTCCAGAAAGAACGAAATGATGAATAACTTCCTTCTTCCGGGACTTCAGGATCTGTGTGTGTCCAGAACTTCTTTCAAATGGGGAATTCCAGTAGACTTTGACCCGAAACACGTTGTTTATGTATGGCTGGATGCATTGACAAACTACATTACAGGAATCGGATATGACTGTGACGGAGAAAGCACAGAACAGTTCAAAAAAGACTGGCCTGCAGACCTTCATCTGATTGGAAAAGACATTATCCGTTTCCATACCATTTACTGGCCAATCTTCCTTATGGCACTTGATCTGCCACTGCCGAAACAGGTATTCGGACATCCATGGCTGCTTCAGGGTGATGGAAAAATGAGTAAATCTAAAGGAAATGTTCTGTATGCAGATCAGTTGGTGGATTTCTTCGGAGTAGATGCAGTACGTTATTTCGTGCTTCACGAAATGCCATTTGAAAACGACGGTGTGATTACCTGGGAATTAATGGTAGAGAGACTGAATTCTGAACTGGCAAATACTCTTGGAAACCTGGTAAACAGAACCATTTCCATGTCCAATAAATACTTTGACGGCGTAATAAAAAGCACAGGTGTGTGCGAGCCTGTAGACGAAGAATTAAAAGCCGTAGTTCTGGGAACAAAGGCAAAGGTAGCAGCTAAGATGGAAGAACTTCGTGTGGCAGATGCAATCACTGAAATCTTCACCTTATTTAAACGCTGCAACAAATATATTGACGAAACTATGCCATGGGCACTGGCAAAAGACGAAGATAAGAAAGACCGTCTGGCAGAAGTGCTGTACAACCTGGTAGAAGGAATCTGCATCGGTGCTTCCTTACTGGAATCCTTTATGCCGGATACGACAGGCAAGATTCTGGCTCAGTTAAATGCTAATAAGAGAACATATGAAGAACTGGATACCTTTGGACTGTATCCATCCGGAAATAAAGTTACTGAGAAACCGGAAATCCTCTTTGCACGCCTTGATGTAAAAGAAGTCATGGCAAAAGTGGAAGAAATGAGAGTACAGGACGCACAGCCAGAAGAAGAAAAAGAAGAAGCTCCTGTGGTTGATATTGAAGCAAAACCAGAAGTGACTTTTGATGATTTCATGAAAATGCAGTTCCAGGTAGGAGAAATCATTGCCTGTGAAGCAGTGAAAAAATCCAAAAAACTTCTTTGCTCTCAGGTAAAAATCGGAAGCCAGGTAAAACAAATTGTATCAGGCATTAAATCCAACTACGCACCAGAAGACATGGTGGGCAAGAAAGTGATGGTTCTGGTGAACTTAAAACCTGCAAAACTGGCAGGTGTATTGTCTGAGGGAATGATTCTCTGTGCAGAAGGTCTTGACGGAGAACTGGCACTTATGACACCAGACAAAGATATGCCGGCAGGTGCAGAAATCTGCTAAGGTTTGTGTTGGGAAAATGAATTGCACAATCGTAATCTTCACATCAGTGGTCTTTTTCATGTGGGAAAGGTAGATACAGATTTGTAAAGGATTGAAAAAAGTAGGGGGCTGTCGCTTAACGATTTTTAGTGCGACAGCCCCCTATCTGGTAAGGTTTTTTGTTCCATTAGATTATGACATGAATTTTTAGAGGAATCAATAAATACGAAGAAAATGTATTTTACTTGTCTCTGTAATGAGAACCGCACTGTACAATTTTTATTACGTCATCATCTATGCGATAAACAATACGGTTTGCATCGTCTATTCTACGGCTCCAGTAAGAAGAGAGGTCACCGCTTAAACGTTCTGGTTTTCCGATACCTTCATATCTGTTTCGGTCAATATCTTTTAAAAGTTGCAAGATACGTTTTAAGGTTTTCTTATCTTGCTTTGTTCAGTATTCAAAATCTTCCCATGCTTCGTCTGTCCATGCTTTAATCATTAAAATTTACCTCATGCACGGTGCCTCCCGTGGATTCCATTTGGGCAATTGATTTCCGTAATCTTGCCATGTTTTCGTCAGAATAAAAAGGGTCTACGGACACTTCAAAAGGTAATCGTTTTTCCCTAGTCATTTTCTTTGCAAGCATAGTAATTGCTGTTGTCATGGATAAACCTAAATCGTTGCATACATTATCAAACTCTTTTTTTAATGCGTCATCCATCCGTACACTTACTGTTGTTTGTGCCATAACAGTTATCCTCCTTCATAAATACTTTATATAAATATTGTAATACGATGTTTGTATTGTGTCAATACAATGTATTCAGAATCGACTCCATGCCAAATATCTTTTAAAAAATTATTCTATGCGTCCTATGTTATAAACACTTCTGATACGAAGATTTTCAGGTTCTCCTCTTAGGATTTTAACTCTTTTTGTACCTCCGTTCATATCGAAATAATTATCTTCTAGAACCAGATTTTCCTTTTCATTTAAAATTTCTACACTCTTTGCATAAGTATCAGCTTGAATTACAATTTCATCCCCCTCTACTTTTAACTGCAGATTTGGATTTTCGTAGCAGAAGTATTTGGGGTAGGAGAAAATTACAGTTCCAGAGGAAATGACAGTGCCATTTTCTACTGCTTCATAGCTAACATACTGATGGAACACATCTGCATCTGGCAATAATACTTTATCCAGCCATAGAGCAGAGAAAGGTGCAACACATACTTGCGTTTCTTCTTCGCGAACAACAGATGCATCTGCATTTCGCAGTGCCCATCGTACAGTGAGTTTTTTCTCCTCAAAGGTTTCGTTTGTTACATTTAGCCGGATGGATTTTTCAAAAGTAAAGTGCTCGCGGTTCATGTCTGCACTGGCAGTCATCCAGTTCTGTTCTTCACAGGAAATCATGACAGGAGCAAAGAACCGTTTTGCATAATAATGCAAAGCCTTCCAACGTCCATAATAATCAATGGAAGACCAGGAGGTAACAGGCCAGCAGTCGTTTAACTGCCAATATACAGCGCCCATACATCTGCCGCGGTTTCGACGGAAATGCTCTACACCATAACGGATGCCGTCTGCCTGCAAAAGTTGGGATGCATAAATCATAGAAGAAAAATCATAAGGATATTTGTAAGTTTGCTGCAGATATCCCATAATTTTTCCGTTTGCAGCATTGTTTCGCTGATGTTTTTCCATGATATAGGAGAAAATATTCCAATCCTGTGGGTCGTCACTGATACCTTCTTCTATGGTTTTCAGGGAAGGGAATGCCTGGAAACCAAATTCAGAGAGATAGCGGAAGTAATATTTCCGGTATTCAGAAAATGGTTTGTTTCCATGCCATACCTGCCAGAAATGTACATCTCCCCTGTTGGGATCTTGAGGTTCATCAAAGGAACCGCCTGATGAGGGGCTTGATGGCCAGTAGAATGTTTCTGGATCATATTTTTTCAGTACTTGAGGGATAATGCGTTCGTACATAAAGAGATAATCCCGCACTTCAGAAGGTTTGGATACCCATTCTCTATCATTTACAAAGGATTCCATTTCATTATTTCCGCACCAGAGTCCAAGACTTGCATGATGACGGAGACGTTTGATGTTATCAATAAATTCCTGTGTAATGTTGTCTTCAAATTCTGGTGTAAGTTCATAAACAGAGCAGGCAAACATGAAATCTTCCCATACAACCAGTCCTAATTCATCGCATAAATCGTAGAATTCATCATCTGGATAATAACCGCCACCCCATACACGTATGCTATTAAAGTTAGCCAGTTTGGCATCTTCCAAGAGCTGGCGCCGTTTAAAGGAATTGATTTTTCCAAGAAGATGTTCTTCAGGTATATAATCAGCACCCATGGCAAATACTTTTATACCGTTTACAACGTGGGCGAAAGTTTCTCCCCACTGATCTTTTTCTACACACATGGTAAGTGTGCGAAGGCCGATTTTGCGTTCCCAGGCATCTACGAAATCATTTCCAGCATATAGTTCCAGCTTAATTGTGTAAAGAGGCTGTGCGCCCAGACCATTAGGAAACCAGAGTTTTGGTGAAGTGATTTCCATCTGTGTTGGATTATCCTGGAGAGTCTGTGAGAGACCATTTGGGTCGGTCACGGTTACTGTGTAAGTAAAATCTGTATTGCCAGTTTTATTCAGGTTTTCAAAAGAAAGCTCTTCTCCAAGCTGGTGAGGTAGGAGAAAAGATGGAGCAAAATGAAGGGTGACTTTGTTTTCTTCATGTTTTTGTGTTACATATACAGAGTCAATGCGTGCTTTTTTCACGCCCAACAGGGTCACATCACGGAAAATACCTGCATCTGGGAGATGAGCGCCCCAGTCCCATCCATACATGTAGTGGGCTTTTCGAATATGGCTGAAACCTTCCCAGGCATCTTCCGAACCACGGGTAGGACACTGTGCAAAGGCTTCTTTTGCTGCTTTTAAAGGAGAGTGGAGAACAATTTTTAATTGGTTTTCGCCTTGTAAAAGCAGAGTTGTAACATCGAATTCCCAGGTGCGGTGCATATTTGCTGTATGACCTAAGAGTACATTGTTGAGATAAACATCACTGATGGTATCAATGCCGTCAAAGCGCAGAATACATGCATCTTCCTCTAGAAATTCCGGCAGAGGAGAAAATGTACAAGTGTAGGTATAGTCATCATCGATAACGTCTCTTACCACATCTTCATTGTCTTTCCAGTAAGGATCTGGTATCTGGTTATTATCAGCCAGTACAGTATACACACTGGTGGGAATGGCAGTGGGAAAAGAAGTTTCGCAGTTATTTTTTTGTAAAAACCAGTTTTGATTTAAAAGTTGTTTTATCATAATGTTCCTCCGATTATTTTATATATTGTACTTCATCCCATGGTGGCCTCTACATATACATCTGTTTTACCTGGTTCAAAAGGAATTACATTACCTTTCGTGGCAACACCATCAATAAGAAGTGTATGGACACCTTTTTGTATATGGCTTGGGTTATGAACTGTGATATGGTAACGGACTCCTCTATACATGCGGGTCACTGTGAAATCACCGAAAGATTCCGGTATGCAGGGATCAATACGAAGTCCTTCCAAAGTAGGCTGAATACCGATAATGTATTGAGAAATATTTACAAAGGTCCAGGCAGCTGTACCGGTAAGCCAGCTGTTTTTAGCTTCTCCAAAACGAGGTGCATCTTTTCCAGCTATCATCTGAGAATATACATAAGGTTCCGTTCTGTGGATGTCACTGATATCCTCCAAAAATGCAGGACAAATTTTTCTGTATACATCAAAGGCCCGATTTCCGTGACCGAGAATAGCTTCAGAAATAGAAACCCAGGGATTGTTATGACAGAAGATACCTGCGTTTTCCTTATATCCCGGTGGATAAGAGGAAATCTCGCCCAGATTTAAATGATAGTGTGTATAAGGTGGCTGCAAAATGGTAATGCCATACTGGGTATCCAACCATTCTTCTGTGGATTTCAGAGCCTGTTCGGCAATTCCTTCTTTAATACCGACACCAGAAAGAGGAAGAAAGCCCTGAGGTTCAATGAAAATTTTTCCTTCTTCACATTCTGCAGAGCCGACTTTGTTTCCGTGAGCATCATAAGCTCTTAGGAACCATTTGCCATCCCAGCCATCTTTTAAAATAGCATCATAAACTTTTGCAACTTCTTGATTAGCGCGTTCAGATTCTTCTGTATTTCCAACAAGACGGCACAGTTCGCCATATTCTTGTCCATATTTGACAAACATACCTGCAATAAAAACAGATTCTGCTACAGGTCCTTCGCTTGGACCAAAGGTCTGGAAGGATTCCCCAGGATGTTCTGAATAACAGTTCAGATTCAAACAGTCATTCCAGTCTGCACGTCCAATCAAGGGGAGTCCGTGAGGTCCCTTATGGGACACGATAAATTCAAAAGAACGTTTCAGGTGTTCCATAAGAGGTACAGCAGTTTCTTCCTGGTTGTCAAAAGGAACCAGTTCCTCCAGAATAGAAGTGTCTCCGGTTTCGCGGATATAAGCAGATACCGCAGCAATCAGCCAAAGGGGATCATCATTAAAGCCACTTCCAATATCAGAATTTCCTTTTTTGGTTAAAGGCTGATACTGATGATAAGCACTTCCGTCTTCAAACTGTGTAGAGGCGATATCAATAATTCTGGTACGGGCGCGTTCTGGAATTAAGTGTACAAAACCAAGGAGATCCTGGCAGGAATCTCGAAATCCCATGCCTCGTCCTATTCCTGATTCATAATAAGAAGCAGAACGTGACATGTTAAAGGTTACCATACACTGATATTGATTCCAGATATTTACCATACGATTTACTTTTTCGTTTTCAGTAGTGACCTGGAAACGAGATAGAAGCTCTGTCCAATATGTTTTCAAAGAATGAAAGGCTTTATCTACGGATTCTTCTGAAGCATATTTTTCCAGAAGAGCTTCTGCTGGTTTCTTATTAATGATATTGGCTGCTTCCCACTTTTCCTTTTCGGGATTTTCGGCATAGCCTAAAACAAATACAAAGGTTTTGCTTTCTCCTGGTTTCAGACAGAGGTTTATCTGATGGGAAGCAATAGGATACCATCCGCTAGCCACAGAATCGGTTAAATCTCCGGCAACTATGGAGGCAGGTTTTTCAGCGCTTCCATAAACACCTAAGAAGGCATCGCGGCTAGTTTCAAAATGATTTACAGGGGCATTCACACCGTAAAAGGCATAGTGATTGCGGCGTTCTCTGTATTCTGTTTTATGATAGATGACAGAGTCTATGATTTCTACTTCACCGGTACTTAGATTTCGCTGGAAGTTTCGAGAGTCATCATCTGCATTCCACAGGCACCATTCTACATAAGAAAAAAGACTGAAATTTTTTTCTTCTTCAGAATCATTTGTTAAGGTGATTTTTTGAATTTCACAGGAATCTTTTAAAGGAACAAAGGTTAAAAGATTGGCTGTAATTTGGTTTTTACTGCTTTTAAAAATACTATAACCCATTCCGTGGCGGCATTCATAAGTGTCCAGAGGAGTTTTGGATGGCTGCCAGCCAGGGTTCCATATGCTATCTCCATCTTTGATGTAAAAATAATGTCCGTTTGTGTCATAAGGTATATTGTTGTAACGGTAGCGGGTCATACGAAGGAGTTTGGCATCTTTATAGAAGCAATATCCACCGCAGGTATTGGAAACTAATGAGAAAAAATTATCAGAACCAAGATAATTAATCCATGGAAGTGGGGTATCCGGCTGTTGGATTACATATTCTCTGGATAAATCATCAAAAAAACCATATTTCATAATGAGAAACCTCCTGATTTATAAGGGAATTTAAGAAAACGATTTAGTGACATTCTCTCATATAATCAGTCAGTGTGCATAGAAAAATAGAAATAACTTCAAAATACAAGGCGATTATACCAAAGAAAGAGGATAAAAACAAGAGTGATGGGTAAAAAAACAAAAAAATACAAAAATATTTACGAAATAGTTTCGTTACGTAAAAAAAGAAGGAAATAAAAATACACAAAAAATGGTATTTATTTATATAAAAATGTGGTATTATTATGTAGTAAGTAAACAAAAAAATCAAAATTACGAAAAAAGTATTGCGAAACCATAGGGGATTATGGAAAATATGTTGCAAGAAAACGATTTAGTGAATGCTCAACATTATACAGATTGTCAAAATGAAAGAAAGAAATGGAGGCGAAAGAGTATGGAAGAAAGCATTTCGCTGAAAGATATAGCCAGGATGTGTAAAGTTTCCGTTTCTACGGTTAGCAAAGCTATGAATGACAGACCAGATATCAGCAATGCCAAGAAAGAGGAAATTCGCAGAATCGCAAAGGAGATGAATTATATTCCTAACTATATGGCCTCTACTTTAAAGAGTAAGCATACACGAAACATCGGAGTACTCTTATCAGAGCAGACTGGGCAGGGGCTTTTGCACGAGCATTTCGCCAGAATTCTAAACAGCTTTAAAGTTACTGTAGAAGAACGGGGATATGTGATGACATTTTTAAATGCAAGCAATTCTCCCAATCGTCTTTCTTATATGGAACAGTGCAAATATATGCGGTTTGATGGAATTTTTAGCCTCTGTGCAGACTATCAGTTGGATGAAGTCAGAGAAATTCTTGATTCCGATATGCCGGTAGTGGTGGTGGATAATACACTTCCAAAACATATAAATATTGCATCGAACCAGTATGGAGATATGCGTAGGCTGATACAGTATGTCTACGATAAAGGACATCGAAAAATTGCTTATATTCATGGACAAAATAGTGAGGTTACCAGAGAACGTCTGGAGGCTTATATGAATTTTATGAAAGAACATAAGCTTCCGGTACGAAGAGAATATGTATATACCTGTCCTTATCGAGATGTGGAACGTTCAGTTTCTATGACGAAAACCTTGTTGGCAGTACCGGACAGGCCAAGCTGTATTCTCTATCCAGATGATTTAGCAGCTGTTGCAGGAATGAACGCTATACAGGAAATGGGACTTAGAGTACCAGAGGATATATCTGTTGCCGGATATGATGGTCTTAGTTTGGCTTCCTTTATAAGACCCAGGATTGCAACAATTCAGCAGGATACAGTGTCCATGGGGATTCAGGCTGGAAATAAACTGATTAACCGCATTGAATTTCCAGAAGAAAAGCTGCAGGCAGAAACCGTTGTAGTAGATGGCAGGGTTGAACCAGGAGAATCGGTCACAGTATGGAAAAATATTGGCTAAAACAATCAGAGATTATAGTTCATAGGAGAGCCTGTGGGTTATATATAAGAAATTTTATTATTTAAGGAGGAATCATGGTATGAAAAAGCGCAGTAAAGTAATCAGCATTTTATTAGCAACTGCAATGGCAGGAAGTATGCTGGCAGGATGTGGTGGAGGAAATGACTCCAAATCCGAAGGAAACGACAGTAAACAGACTTCTGAAAGCAAAGAAGAAGGAAAAGAAGAGGAGAAAGAGGATTCTGCATTAGCAGAGGGTTCAGACAACGAGCTGGCTTATAAAGGAGAACTTTCTTTGATGCACTATTCCACTTCCGAAGAGTCTGAAGGAAATGGTGGTTCTGATGGTTTACGTTCTGTAATTGCTGAGTGGGAAAAGGGACATTCTGATATTACAATCAATCAGAGCGTACTTTCCAATGATGACTACAAAACCCAGATTGCAACACAGGCAGCAGCAGATGACCTTCCAGATGTTTTCCTTCTCCAGGGAATGAATACAAAGGCATGGGCAGAACAGGGTCTTATTCTGGATATGACAGATATTATTAAAGAATCTCCTTATTATGATTCTTATAACACAGACTTCTTTACTCCATTTACAACAGAGGGTAAAACCTATGGACTTCCTGTTTTAACTACAGGTACTTGTACCGTTGTAGTATATGATAAACAGGCATGGAAAGATGCTGGCTTCGATGCATTTCCAGATAACTGGGAAGATGTAAAGAAAGCAGATGAATACTTCAAAGAAAACGGTTATTCTGAGAGTATAGCATTTGGTAATGGTGGAAAATGGCAGATTAACTCCTGTTTCTTATCTGTTATCGGTGACAGATATACAGGTGGTGACTGGTTCCAGTCTATTGTAGATAAAGGCGGCGCTTCCTTTACAGATAAAGAATTTGTAGATGCTTTAGCCTTTACACAGGACATTTTTGCATCTGGAATTTTTAACGAAGATTTCAATGCCATTGGTAATGAAGATGCCAGAGAGTACTATATTTCAGGTGATGCCCCAGCTTATATTTGTGGTAACTGGGATGTAAGCTACATTCAGGCTACTTTAAAAGAAGAAGATCCAGAATTATATGAAAATACAGGATTTGCAGTTCTTCCACAGCCAGAAGGTGCCAAAGGCGCTACAAATTCACAGAATATCGGCCTTGGTTATGCAGTTGCAATTAATTCCAAACTTGCAGATGACCCAGATAAACTGGCAGCAGCCATTGACTTTGCTGAGTATGTAACAGGACCTTCTTTTGCAAAATATGTAGGAGAAAACTATGCACTGCAGGGATTAACACAGGTAGATGTGGACTTAAGTGGATTTGATCAGTTTACACAGGATTTCTACAATTATTCTTATACAGATACAGAAGCTTGTGAAATTTATGATTCTTATGTAAACAGTGCTGTTTGGGAAGTTCTGAATACAGAAGTACAGAGCATGTTAAATGGCGATACAACACCGGAAGATGTTGCAAAGAAAACACAGGATGCATATGCGAAAAACTATTAAATGCCATAGAAACAGAAGGGGCCGCAAAGTCTGGCCCCTTTTTTAGAAAAGGAGGAGGCGTTTTATGTTATCAAGAAAACCAAAGCCCCGGGTGATAATAGGATATTTAATCATACCTTTGATTTTATATGTGTTTGCAGTATTTGTACCATTGCTTGCATCATTATTTTATAGCCTCTTTGAGTGGAAGGGCGGACCAAACAAGACATTTATTGGAATCGAAAATTATCTTACATTACTGAAAGATTCTACTTTCTGGAATGCATTTGGACATAATATTTATCTGGTTATTCTGTGCGTAATCGGACAGGTAGGTATTGCTTTTATTTTTGTTATGATTATCAGCACCAGATTTGTAAAAATGAAAGGAATTCACAGAACCTTTGGATTTTTTCCAAGCACCATTTCTGCTGTTGCAGTAGGTTTTATCTGGACCATGATTTATGATAACAGACGAGGTATCTTAAACTGGTTTCTTGAACTTATCGGCCAGGAAGATAAGAAACAAGTATGGTTGAATAATCCGGATATTGTTATGACCTTGGTAGCAATTCCGCTTATTTGGCAGTTCATTGGATATTATATGGTAATTCTTCTTTCAGCTACCTCAGCCATTGATAAAGAGATTTTGGAATCTGCTGAATTGGATGGAGCAAGTGCAGTACAGAAAGCTCTTTATGTGGTGATTCCTATGATTAAGAATACCATTGCTGTATGTATTGTGCTTTGTGTATCCGGTAATATGAAAGCTTTTGATAATATTTATGTTATGACGGCAGGTGGTCCTGGTGATGCATCTATGGTTATGGCTATGTATGGTTACTCCGTATCCTTTAAACAACAGAACATGGGCTACGGAAGTGCAATTTCTGTTGGTATCTTTGTATTAGGAATGTTAGTAATTGGTCTTATGCAGTTCTTCCAGAGAGCAGTCAACAGGGAAAAGGAGTGATAGAGAATGAGTGAAAATAGTTATGGTATGACAACAGGCAAACGGATTGGAAATGGAGTGAAGTCATTCATTCTGAACCTGCTTATGCTGGTGTTCTCTCTCTCTTGTATTTTTCCGTTGATATGGATGATGTATTCTTCTTTGAAGGTAAAGAGAGAATTTAATAGGGATATCATAGGACTTCCATCTAGTCCAACATTTGAAAACTTTGTAAAGGTGCTGACAAATCCAGATTATCATATTGGTGATTCTATTATGAATAGTGTGAGAACCACCTTAATTTCTGTATTTTTTATTGTATTATTTGGATTTATTATGGGTTATTTCCTTGCAAGAATCAAATTCAAAGGAAGTAAAATCATATGGGTTATGCTTTTAATGGGAATGTTGATTCCTGTACATTCTTTGTTAGTACCAATTTATGTTGTGTTTAATAAAACAGGACTATCAAACCAGTGGTTTACACTCATCATTCCATATGTGGCCTTCGGGCTACCCATATCGGTATTTCTATGCCAAGGATTTATCAAAGAAATTCCAACGGCGTTGGAAGAGGCAGCAGCAATTGATGGATGTTCTTTCTCTGGTACATTGTTTAAAGTAATTATGCCTATTTGTAAACCAATCATGATTACCATTGCAATTCTTCAGACTTTCAGCTGCTGGAACGAATTTTCTTTTGCTTTGGTACTGATTAAGGATACAGCTTTGCAGACAGTACCACTGGCTATGACACAGTTTACCGGACAGTTCTCCTCAGACTATCCGAAGATTATGGCAGCGATGCTGATTACTATGGCACCAATTGTTGTTTTATATTTTGCATTTAGCAAACAGATTATTAAAGGAATGGTTGCTGGTGCAGTGAAAGGTTAAGCAAAATAATGGAAAGACAGATAATAATAGAAGAAAACGGTATACATATTGTATTTGAAATTGAAGCAGACGGAAATTTTAAATTACTCCATTTTTCTGCACTTCCTTTTCAGGAAGATAGAATAACAGTAACAACAAAAGAGGCAGGATTTAATTTCATAGAAATGAATCTTTCGGGATTTGACCGCCCTCATGAAAGACATGGAAATAAGTATATTGTTACTTCTCATGGTTTCAGGATGAAGTATGTGTCCCATACAGATGAGAGAAATGAAAAGGGCCGTCTTTTGAAAATTCTTACATCTGACGATGAGACAAAGATGCAGGTGGAATCCAGATGGCAATTTTATGATGGAATTCCAATTGTTCGTATGGAGCATACAGTAAAAAACCAGGGACAGGAATCACAGACACTGGATTATATTTCCACATTTAATTACATGGGGATTGAAAAGGAAGGTCTTAAGAGACAGGACGAAAAGTTACTTTTAAAGCTGCCCCATAATGGTTGGCAAAGAGAGATGAACTGGAAAGATTATACCTTAAAGGATTTGGGTATGGAGTTGGTTCAGCCAAAAGACATTCAACGTTCTTCCAACCATTTTCATGTGAGCAATACTGGAAACTGGTCTTCAAAAGAATATTTGCCAATGGCTTATCTGGAAAATCAGGAAACAGGTTCTTCTCTGTACTGGCAGATTGAGAATAATGGTTCTTGGCACTGGGAAATCGGTGACCAGAACGGGCATTTATATCTGGCTTTGGGCGGACCAAATGAGTTATACTCCCATTGGTTTAAGAATCTGAAGCCAGGGGAATCTTTTACTACAGTACCGGCAGCAGTAGGTGTTTCTCTTGGGGGATTTGATGGTTCCATGGCGGCCTTGACAAAATACCGGAGAAGAATACGCAGAAAAAATAGAGACAATGAAACCTGTAAAATTATTTTTAATGATTACATGAACTGTCTTTTTGCTGATCCAACAACAGAAAAGGAAATTCCGTTAATCGAAGAAGCAGCGAAAGCGGGTTGTGAATATTTTTGTATTGATGCAGGTTGGTATGCAAAAGGTTTTTGGTGGGATGCAGTAGGTGAGTGGAAAGAAAGCAGAGAACGTTTTCCAAATGGTCTAAAAGAGGTTACAGACTATATCCGTTCTAAGGGAATGATACCGGGTATTTGGCTGGAACCAGAGGTTATGGGAATTAACTGTGAATTAGCGAAAACATTGCCTGATAACTGGTTCTTCGTAAGACATGGAAAACGTATCTATGACAGAAGCCGTTATCAATTGGATTACAGGAATCCAGAAGTACGTGAATATATGACATCCGTGGTGGATCGTTTGATTCAAGAATATGGAATTGGTTATATTAAGATGGATTATAACATAGAACCGGGAATCGGAACAGAGTATGATGCAGAAAGTCCGGGAGAGGGCATGCTGGAGCATGAGCGGGCTTATCTGCAATGGCTGGATGCGTTGTTTGAGAAATATCCAGAATTGGTGATTGAAAACTGTTCCAGTGGAGGATTGCGTATTGATTATGCTATGCTTTCCAGGTATAGTATACAGTCTACTTCAGACGAGGAAGATTATCAGTATTATGCTACAATTGCAGCCAATTCCCCTAGTGGGCTTACACCAGAGCAAAGTGCTGTTTGGTCTTATCCACTGCCAGAGGGGGACAAGGAAACCACAGTCTTTAATATGGTAAATGCCATGCTTTTGAGGATTCACCAAAGTGGTCGCCTGGATAAAATTTCCGAGGAGGAAAAGGCTCTTGTAAAAGAAGGGTTGGATTGTTATAAATCCATACGTGGAGATATTAATAAGGCGCTTCCTTTCTGGCCTTTGGGACTGTCTGCATTTGATGATGAATGGACAGCACTGGGGCTTAGGACAGAAGAAAAGCTATATCTTTCTGTCTGGAGAAGAAGTGGAAATACACCTCGCATTTCTATTCCTATTCCACAAGGAAAGGGAAAAGAGGCAGAGGTTATCTGTAGATATCCTTCTTTTAATACAAGTACCTATGAGTGGAACCAGGTAGCTGGAACCTTAAGCGTGAACTTTGAAAGAGAAAATATGGCACGATTCTATGAAATAAAGTTATGTAAAGAAAATTAAAATAAGGGCAGGAGGTCGGTAAAACGGTACCTTCCTGCCCTTTGTTTTTTGAAAACGGAGGAACGATATGACTGGAACAGAAATAAAAGCATTGCTTGCAGATATGACATTAAAAGAGAAAATAGGACAGCTTACCCAGTTAGATGCTAGCTGTTTCAATGATGAGGGGCCGGTAACAGGTGTAGAAACAGAACTTGGGATTGCAGCAGAAGATTTTCCTTATGCAGGAAGTATCCTTGGGGTAGTCGGTGCAGAACAGGTGGAAAAACTGCAGAAAATGTGTATGGAAAAACAACCGCATCATATTCCTGTATTATTTATGGCGGATATTATCAATGGATATAGAACAATTTTTCCCATTCCGTTAGCTCTTGGCTGTTCTTTTGACGAAGAAGCTGCTAAAAAGGTGGGAGATGTTATGGCCAAGGAGTCTGCAGCGGCAGGTTTGCATGTGACATTTGCACCAATGGTAGACCTGGTGCGGGATGCCAGATGGGGAAGAGTTATGGAATCTACAGGAGAAGATCCTTATCTGAATGCACAGATGGCAGTTGCTATGGTAAAAGGGATTCAGGGAGATTCAGCAGATTATGAGGATCATCTGGGGGCATGCACCAAACATTTTGCAGCATATGGCGCGCCTACAGCGGGAAGAGAGTACAATACAGTAGAATTGTCAGAGCGGACCTTAAGAGATGATTATCTTCCTTCCTATCAGGCGGCTATTGACGCAGGAAGCGCTATGGTTATGACTTCTTTTAATACGCTGGATAGAATTCCAGCTACAGCAAATCAATGGCTGATGAAGGACATTCTGAGAGAAGAAATGGGATTTCAAGGGGTACTGATTTCTGATTGGAATGCCATAGGAGAGCTGATTACCAATGGCGTGGCAGAAGGTAAAAAAGAGGCTGCCATGAAGGCTATCTTGGCAGGAACAGATATGGATATGATGAGTGGCTGTTATATGTCACAGCTGGAGACTTTAGTGCAGGAGGGAAGTGTCTCTGAGGAGGCTATTGATACAGCAGTTCTTAGAGTTCTGGAATTAAAGAATAAAATGGGGCTGTTTGAAAATCCATATCGGAAAGCAGATGCTAGTCTGGAGGCTAAAACAATTTTGTCAGACAAAAACCGAGAGGAAGCCAGAAAAATAGCAGCAGATACAATGGTTTTGTTGGAAAATAAAGACCATATCCTTCCATTGAAAAAGGAAGAGAAAGTGGCATTTATAGGACCGTATGCAGATGAGAAACGTATGTTAGGCGCTTGGTCTTTCTTTGGAAGTTCAGAGGATACAGTGACTTGTAGAGCTGCTTTGGAGGAAAAGACAGAGAATGGACTGTTTGCAGAGGGCTGTGGTATTTTGGATCCAGGTCAAACGGCATATGGATTTCGTTTCAATATGACAAATGAAGACAGCCAAGAGGAAACAGAAAAGAAAATTCAGGAGGCTGTTAGTGTAGCGACAGAATGTGAAAAGACGGTCTTATTTTTGGGAGAAGCTTGTATTCAATCAGGAGAAGGTGGAAGCCGAGGAGATATTACCATTCCAGAAGTGCAGAAAAAACTGTTGAGGGCAGTGGCACAAGTGAACAAAAACCTGGTTGTGGTTATTCTTGCAGGTCGTCCCCTGGATATTAGAGAAATAAAAGAACATGCCAAAGCAATTCTTTATGCATGGTTTCCAGGAACAGAGGGAGGTCATGGAATTGCTGATATTCTGTATGGAGATAAGAATCCACAGGCAAAACTTTCCATGTCATTGCCTTGGTGCGTTTCTCAGGTACCGGTATTTTATGGTGAGTTCCGTACTGGACGTCATGTAGAGGACGGAGAACAGATTGAAAACAGATTTATGTCCCGCTATACAGATATGCCAAATCGTCCTTTATATCCTTTTGGATATGGTCTGAGTTATACAGATTACACCTATAGCCAGATACAGGCAGATAAAGTAGAATTTAAGCAGGGAGAGAGTGTGCAGGTATGGGTGACAGTGAAGAACACAGGAAGTTACGAAGGAACAGAAACAGTACAACTTTATATTACAGATGAATGTGGAAGTGTGGCAAGACCTGTTCGAGAATTAAAGGGATTTCAGAAGGTGACGTTACAGCCTCAAGAAGAAAAAAAGGTGTGCTTTGTGATTCAGGAGGATATGCTTCGTTTCCATGGTGCAGATATGAAGTTTGCAGCAGAACCAGGCGTGTTTACAGTGCGTATAGGTGCAGATAGCACAACAGAAAATGCATTGAAAATTTGTCTGAAATAATGCAGAGAGGAGAAATGTCTTTGTGATTCGCGTTACTATTTGGAATGAATATAAACATGAGCGGGAAAATGAAGAAATCCATAAACAATATCCAGAGGGAATTCATGGCTGCCTCGCTGGATTTCTAGGAAAACAGGAAGATTTCTCAGTTCGGACAGCTACCTTTGATATGGAAGAGCATGGATTAACAGAAGAGGTTCTGGAGAAAACGGATGTACTAATCATATGGAGTCATCAGCTTCAGGAGGAATTTTCCGATGAGGTGGCACGCAGAGTACAGAGCCATGTACTTTCTGGCATGGGATTGATTGCATTACATTCGGCACATTACAGCAAAATTATGAGGAACTTAATGGGAACCACTATGTCTTTGAAGTGGAAACATGGGGAAAAAGAAAAATTATGGTGTATAGAGCCGGCACATCCCATTGCGAAGGGAATTCCTGAAATGATAGAAATTCCACAGGAGGAGATGTACGGAGAATTTTTCGATATTCCAAAACCAGATGATGTGATTTTCAGCGGTTGGTTTTCCGGTGGACAGGTTTTTAGAAGTGGCTGTGTATTTTACAGAGGACGGGGAAAAATCTTTTACTTTCAGCCAGGCCATGAGGAATACCCTATTTATCATATACCGGAAATACAGAAGATTATAGAAAACGCAGTAAGATTTTGCGCACCTTTTGAGAAAGAACGGAACTATCCGGAGTGTGAAGAGGTAAAAGAATGAGAATTTCAGTGTTTTATGACCACATACTTCAAGCAAGAGAACAAACAGGGAAGAGTTTGCAGGAGATTCTATCTGAAGTGAAGAAGCTTGGAATTTGCGGAGTTGAGATAAATCTCTCCTATTTGTGCAAACAGGAAGATACGCTGGAGTTGTTAAAGGATGTAGAGCTTGAAATAAGCTGTATCTATGAGTTTTACAGAATGGACTGTTGTGAAGAAAAGGAAAAAGCACAACAGCATATCCAGATGGCTGTGAAGGTGGGGGCAAAGAGAATTTTGGTGGTTCCAGGATTTTTATCTGGGAAAGAAGCCGAGCAGTTTCAAAAGGTGATAAAAGAAGAAAAAGAGACAAGAGAGTTTTTGGAAAAAAGTGAAGCGGCATTAAAAATGGCGGAAGGACTGCAATATTTGGTTCATCTTGGAACAGAAGCAGGTGTGAAGGTTACAGTGGAAGATTTTGATGATGTTACCTCACCCCTATCCGGAGTGAATGGACTTTTGTGGTATCTGAAAAAGGTAGAAAATCTGAAATACACTTTTGATATGGGTAATTTTATTTTTCATGGAGAAAACGTTAGGAATGCTTTAGAAAAACTGAAGGACTGGGTCGTACATGTACACTGCAAGGATCGGAAAATACAAGAGCGTTTTTTGCCGTCAGCAGTGGGGGCAGGAGATATTCCTATTTCTATTCTGATAGAAAATCTGAAAAGAATAGGATATGATGATTATCTAGCTATAGAACATTTTGATGCCCCCAATCAGGAAGCATTTATGCGGGATTCTGCAATGTTTTTAAAAAATAGTTGGAAAATGTAGAAGGGAGAACAAGATTATGAAATTTACAGACGGATATTGGAGTGTGAAAAAAGAAATGACACCCCTTTATGCAGTAGAATATGCAGACAGCAGAAGAGAGGGCGATGAACTAACCATTTATGCACCGGCAAAGCACATTGCAAGCCGTGGAGATAGTTTGAATCTGGGGATGCTCACCATACGGCTTTCCAGTCCTATGGAGGATGTGATTAAAGTTTCTGTAGTACATTTTGAGGGAACCGCTTATCAAGGTCCTTTTGTAGAGATAAACCATACCAGCCCTCATGTTTGTATAGAAGAAACCGATGATTTTATTACTTATCAGTCTGGTAGCACGAAAGCAGTGGTTGATAAACGTCCTAATTCATGGGGAATTCGTTTCCTGGATGGAGAACGAGAGCTTACGAATACAGGATTTCGCAATATGGCAAATATTTTAAATAACGAAACAGGCAGAAAATATACAGTAGACGCATTAGCCATTGATGTGGACGAATATATTTATGGTCTTGGAGAACGTTTCACTCCTTTTGTAAAAAATGGTCAGGTAGTAGACATGTGGAATGAAGATGGAGGAACAGCCAGCGAGATTTCCTATAAAAATATTCCATTTTATATTACCAACAAAGGATATGGTGTCCTCCTGGACAATGAGGGCGATGCTTCTTATGAGATTGCCAGCGAAAAGGTAGAGCGGATTCAGTTTTCTGTGGAGGGAGAACGCTTGGACTACTATGTCATTAATGGACATACACCCAAGGGTACCATTGAGAAATATACAGAATTAACTGGAAAACCGGCACTGCCTCCAGCGTGGTCTTTTGGTCTCTGGCTGACCACCTCATTTACTACAAACTATGATGAGAAAACTACCAGCAGCTTTATTCAGGGTATGGCAGACAGGGATATTCCGCTGCATGTATTCCATTTTGATTGTTTCTGGATGGAAGGGTTTGAATGGTGTAATTTTGTATGGGATCCAAAAACTTTCCCAGATCCAAAAGGTATGCTAGAGCGTTATCATCAGAGAGGTTTGAAAATCTGTGTGTGGATTAATCCATATATTGGACAGAAATCTCCTTTATTTGCAGAGGGAATGAAACACGGCTATCTTGTGAAAAAAGAAAATGGAGATGTATGGCAGACAGATATGTGGCAGGCTGGCATGGGCCTGGTGGACTTTACCAATCCAGAAGCAGTGAAATGGTATCAAGGTAAATTAAAAACGCTGTTAGATATGGGTGTGGATTGTTTTAAAACAGATTTCGGTGAGAGAATTCCAGTAAAAGATATTGCTTATTATGATGGCTCTGACCCAGTAAAAATGCATAATTATTATACCTACCTTTATAATAAGGCGGTATTTGAACTTCTGGTACAGGAAAGAGGAGAAGGAGAAGCTGTGCTGTTTGCCCGTTCAGCTACTGTGGGAGGTCAGAAATTCCCAGCACACTGGGGTGGTGACTGCTCTGCAAGTTATCCTTCCATGGCAGAAACTTTGCGCAGTGGACTTTCTCTTGCATGTGGAGGTTTTGGCTTCTGGAGTCATGATATTAGTGGGTTTGAAAATACCGCTTCAGCAGATATTTATAAGAGATGGTGTCAATTTGGACTTTTAAGTTCTCATAGTCGTCTCCACGGTTCTACTTCTTATCGTGTGCCTTGGATGTTTGATGAGGAAGCTTGTGATGTTCTTCGGAAGTTTGTGAAGTTGAAATGCAGCCTGATGCCGTATCTGTATCGCCAAGCTGTGATTTCCCATGAAGAAGGAACACCGATGATGCGGCCTATGTTTGTAGAATTTCCAGAGGACAGAACATGTGAAACATTGGACAAACAGTATATGCTGGGAGAATCTCTGCTGGTAGCTCCAATCTTTAAAGAATCTGGAGAGGTAGAGTATTATGTACCAGAAGGAACCTGGCAAAATCTTCTGACAGGAGAAACTGTAGAGGGCAAAACCTGGCACAAAGAAACTTATGATTATTTCCATATGCCATTACTGGTAAGACCAAATAGCATTTTGGCAGTGGGAAGTGACAGTAGCCGTCCTGATTACGATTATGCAGAGGGAGTAACCTTGTATTTGGTAAACCTGGAAGATGGAAAAGAAGCGGAAACAGTTGTGACAGATTTGCAGGGAAATACAGTGCTTACTGTGAAAGCTAGAAGAAACGGAAAAACAGTAACCGTATGTGCCGAAGGAAGAACTGAAAATGTGACATATCAGGTTATGGGAAAAGAAGAGTTAGAAATTGTAGTGAAATAAATTCCCACAGGAGGAGAACCTATGAAGAAAATCACAATTGGAAATACAAAGTTGGAAGTTCCGGAAATTGCCTTGGGATGCATGAGAATCACTGGTTTAAAAGATAAGAAGGAAAGAGAAGCTTTACTGGATACAGCATTGGAATTAGGTGTGAATTTCTTTGACCATGCGGATATTTATGACGCAGGACATGCTGAAGAAGTATTTGGAAAAATGATAGAATCATCTATGCGTGAACAAGTGATTCTTCAGAGCAAGTGCGGGATTATTCCCGGCAAAGCATATGATTTTTCCAAGGAGCATATCCTGGAATCTGTAGATGAAAGCCTAAAAAGATTACGGACTGACTATCTGGATATCCTTCTTCTTCATCGTCCAGATACTTTAATGGAGCCAGAAGAAGTAGCAGAGGCTTTTGAAATTCTGGAGAAAACAGGAAAGGTTCGGTATTTCGGAGTCAGCAATCAAAATTCCATGCAGATAGAACTTTTGAATAAATATTGCGAAAATCGCATAAAAATAAACCAGCTTCAATTCAGCATTGCACATTGTGATATCGTGGATTCTGGGCTGAATGTGAATGTGCATAACGAAGCAGGGGCAAACAGGGATGGAAGCGTTCTGGAATATTGCCGTTTAAAGAATATTACCATTCAGGCTTGGTCGCCATTCCAGTATGGTATGTTTGAAGGTGTATTTTTAAATAGTGAGAAGTTCCCTGAATTGAACAGACAGATTGAAGAATTGGCCGAAAAGTATCAGGTTACCAATAGTGCCATTGCAGTGGCATGGATTTTGAGACATCCGGCAAAAATCCAGACGATTGTGGGTACTACAAATAAGAATCGGTTGACTGATATTTGCAAAGCCTCAGAGGTAAATTTAACTCGCGAGGAGTGGTATGCCCTTTATATGGCAGCAGGAAAAGTGTTGCCGTAAAATTTTCCTATTGACAACCTGTAGCTTATCGTATATTATTCTCTTCAATGAAAGGGAGTAGCTGGCACCAATAGGTGTTTACGGCGTCGTCAATCTCGATGAGAGTATTCTCGTCCGTGTCGTGATGAAACAGCGAGACTTTTATTGCATAGCAGACTGTGCAGTAAAGGTCTCGCTTTTGTTTTATGGACACATAAAAAGACCTTTGCGAAGCACAATAATATAAGGAATGGAGGAAAAAACATGAAAGAGTATTATCAGATGTCAAGAACAGAAGCTCAGAAAGCTGTAAATGGCAGTACCCATCCCCTCAGTGAGGACCAGATTAAGAAAAATCAACAGAAATATGGACCAAATGCCCTGGTGGAGGAAAAGAAAAAATCCATACTACAGATTTTCCTGGAACAGTATAAGGATTTTCTGGTTATTATTCTGATTGCGGCAGCGATTGTTTCAGGCCTTCTTGGAGAGACCGAGAGTGCCATTGTTATTTTGGTAGTTATTACCATGAACGCTATCTTAGGTACGGTTCAGACCATTAAGGCAGAGCAGTCTTTAGATAGTTTGAAAGCTATGTCAGCTCCTGAGGCAAAGGTATTTAGAAATGGTGATGTGATTAAGGTACCATCTTCAGAAGTTACCATTGGAGATATTGTTATGCTGGAGGCTGGTGATTATGTTCCGGCAGATGGACGTATTTTGGAAAATGCCAGCTTGAAAGTAGATGAAAGTGCGCTTACAGGAGAGAGTCTTGGAGTTGACAAGACAGAGGAAGAAATTAGCGGAGAAGTACCTCTTGGTGACAGAACCAATATGGTGTATTCAGGAAGTTTTGTTTCTTATGGACGTGGTTCCTTCCTGGTAACTGCCATTGGTATGGAAACAGAAGTAGGAAAAATTGCAAAACTGTTGAAAAATACATCTGAAAAGAAAACACCTTTGCAGATGAATTTGGATAACTTCGGACGGAAACTTTCTATTTTGATTTTAGTATTCTGTGCAATTTTATTTGGAATCAGTGTATTCAGAGGAGAATCTATGGGCGATGCCTTCCTCTTTGCAGTAGCTTTAGCAGTTGCAGCTATTCCGGAAGCATTAAGCTCTATTGTAACGATTGTATTATCTTTTGGTACTCAAAAGATGGCAAAAGAACATGCGATTGTCCGTAAATTGCAGGCAGTGGAAGGTCTGGGAAGCGTGTCCATTATCTGTTCTGATAAAACAGGTACTCTGACACAGAATAAGATGACTGTAGAATACTACTATGTAGACGGAAAGGAAATCGCTGCAGAAAACATTGACCTGGATGATAAACAGCAGAAACAGCTTCTTCGTCACAGTATTTTGTGTAATGACTCCACAAACAAAAACGGAGAAGAGATTGGCGATCCAACAGAGACTGCTCTTATTAATCAGGGAGATAAATTAGGAGTTCCTGCGGAAGCAGTGAGAACCAAATACCCAAGATTCAGCGAAGTACCTTTTGACAGTGATCGAAAACTGATGTCTACTCTTCATACGCTGAAAAGAGGTTCTACCATGGTAACCAAAGGTGCTGTGGATGTACTTCTTGGAAGAGTTACTATGATTCAGAAAAACGGAAAGGCAGAACCAATTACTCAACAGGATATTCAGGATATTGAAGCGCAGAACCAGAAGTTTTCCAAGAACGGTCTTCGTGTTCTGGCCTTTGCTTACAAAGATGTACCGGAAGGCTCCACACTTACGGTAGAAGATGAAAAAGATATGACCTTCTTGGGATTAATCGCTATGATGGATCCGCCGAGAGAAGAATCCAAAGATGCCGTTTCAGAATGTATCAAAGCAGGCATTAAGCCAATTATGATTACCGGAGACCACAAAGTGACAGCAGCAGCGATTGCTAAGAGAATCGGTATTCTGAAGGATGAATCTGAGGCTTGTGAAGGTGCTGTGATTGAAAATATGACAGACGAAGAGCTGAAAGATTTCGTTGAAGGTATTTCCGTATATGCCCGTGTTTCACCAGAACACAAAATCCGTATTGTCCGTGCATGGCAGGAAAAAGGAAATATCGTATCTATGACAGGTGACGGTGTAAATGATGCACCGGCGCTGAAACAGGCAGATATCGGTGTGGCTATGGGTATCACAGGAACAGAAGTTTCTAAAGATGCTGCATCTATGATATTGACAGATGACAACTTTGCGACTATTGTTAAAGCAGTAGAAAACGGACGTAATGTTTACAGAAACATCAAGAGTGCGATTCAGTTCCTGTTATCAGGAAACTTTGCAGGAATTTTGGCAGTACTATATGCATCTATTGCAAACTTACCGGTACCATTTGCACCGGTTCACCTGCTGTTTATTAACCTTCTTACAGACAGTCTTCCAGCTATTGCACTGGGACTGGAGCCACATACTAAGTCTGTCATGAATGAAAAGCCAAGACCAATGAACGAATCCATTCTCACCAAGAATTTCCTTTCTAAAATCGGAATAGAAGGTCTTGTAATTGGTGTTATGACTATGATCGGATTTTATATCGGCTATAGTGGCTTTGGACACGAGAATGTGCTTCTGGCTTCTACCTTAGCTTTTGGTACTTTGTGTACTTCCCGTCTGGTACATGGATTCAACTGTAAATCTGACGAACCGGTTCTGTTTACAAAGAGATTTTTCAATAACAAATATCTGGTAGGTGCTTTCGGCATCGGAATCCTTCTGATTACAGCTGTTATGATGGTTCCTTGGTTGCACAGCATTTTCCAGGTTCAGACATTAAGTCTTGCTCAGTTATTTATTATGTATGGTCTGGCTCTTGCCAATCTGCCGATTATCCAATTCATTAAATGGATTCGTAAAAAAATCGGTAAATAAAGAAAAAAGTGCCTGGGAGGGATGCTATGGATTTGAATAAAAAGAACATGAAGAATTTAATGTTTCTGATTGTTTTTGCAGTTTTGGTACTTGTTGGAGTGCAGAGGATTGAAAACCTGGCGGCTGGCTTTATCTTCTTGTGCAGAATTGTCTTTCCGTTTATTTTAGGTGGTGCAATGGCGTTTATTTTGAATATACCACTTCATTTTCTGGAAAATAAACTGTTTGCAAAAGCTAAGAAGAAAAAAATTGTAAGACCATTGAGTCTGGTGCTTTCCATTCTCTTTGTACTTGCCATACTTCAGATTGTTTTAGTGGTTGTTCTTCCTGAGATTGCAACAACCATTGCAAGCATTAGCAAGAATATAGAAGCATTTCTGCCAAAACTGGAGCAGTGGATCACAGATGCCTTCCCAGACGGTGAGCAGATTGGACTGTGGATTGACAGCCTGGAGTTTAACTGGGATAAGATTATCCAGAGTGCCGTTAATTTCTTGAAAAATGGAGCAGGAAATGTGTTGAGTTCTACTGTTACAGTGGCAAAAACGGTAATCAATTCTCTGATGAATTTCTTTGTTGGATTTGTATTTGCGTGCTATATCTTACTTCAGAAAGAGAAATTATCTGTGCAAGTGAAGAAAGTGCTTTATGCCTTTCTTCCACGCCACGCAGTTGAGAAGACCTTGCAGGTGGCTGCGCTTAGCTACAAGACATTTTCTAATTTTGTGACAGGGCAGTGCCTGGAAGCAGTGATTCTTGGAACTATGTTCTTTGTTTCCATGAGTGTTTTGCGTTTCCCGTATGCGTTGCTGGTGGGAGTTCTTATTGCCTTTACTGCATTGATTCCTATTTTTGGAGCATTTATTGGATGCGTGTTAGGTACCTTCTTGATTCTTGTGTCAAATCCGGTACAGGCAATCGGATTTGTGATTCTCTTCTTTGTATTGCAGCAGGTAGAAGGAAATCTCATCTATCCTCATGTGGTGGGTGGTTCTGTAGGACTTCCTTCCATATGGGTGTTAGTGGCTGTAACCGTGGGTGGCAGCCTCATGGGAGTGGTAGGAATGCTCATCTTTATTCCGCTTTCTTCTGTGCTGTATGCACTGTTTAAAGGATGGGTACATAAGAGACTGGAGGATAGAGGAATTCATGATATTTGAGACACATGCACACTATGATGATGAAGCCTTTGACCTGGACCGGGATGCACTGCTCCGCTCCATGCATGAAAATGGAATAGAAACCATTATAAATGTGGGTGCGTCTCTTCGAGGTGTGGAGGACACGGTAAAACTCATAGAGCAATATCCATTTGTGTACGGGGCAATCGGTGTTCATCCAGATGAAGTAGGAACTTTAGATGAAGAGAAAATGGAACTGTTATGCCAATATTGCCGCTTGCCAAAGACGGTTGCCGTAGGTGAGATTGGGCTGGATTATTACTGGGACAAGGAAAACCATGAGACACAGAAGAAGTGGTTTGTCCGGCAAATGGATCTGGCGAAAGAAACAGAGCTTCCAATTATTGTCCACAGCAGAGATGCAGCGAAAGATACCCTGGATATTATGAAAGCAGAGAGGGCAGACTGCTTAAAAGGTGTGATTCACTGCTATTCTTATTCCAAGGAACATGCCAGAGAATATATGAACATGGGATATTATCTGGGAATTGGTGGTGTCGTTACTTTTAAAAATGCAAAGAAGTTAAAAGAAGTGGTGGAGTATGCACCCCTGGACTACCTGCTTTTGGAAACAGATGCTCCCTATCTGGCTCCAGATCCCCATAGAGGGGAGCGGAATTGCTCTCTTTATCTTAAATATGTGGCTCAGATGATTTCAGAAATCAAAGGTGTATCTTACGAAGATGTAGTTGACATAACCAAGAAAAATGCGAAAAATCTGTTTGGAATTTAGGAAAATTTAACACACTTTTTTCTATATCTGTGTTATAATAATTATCATAAACAAATCTAAAAAATTCGGAGCTGTGTGGAGATTCTATCCTACAGCTCCAAGAATTAACAAATCATTTTTTCAAAGGTCGGTTCAGACCAAAATTCAAGAAAAATTATACTATTTATGTTGGATTAAATTTTGCAGAAATTGTAAGGTTTCTTCTTTAGATTCTACAATTCGTTTTTTCTAGGGAGGAGTCGGAGATTGTGGGAGTCGTTCAGGGACGTATGATGAGACGGAGAGAAGAATTAATCCGGCAATACTACAGCAGCAGTTCTATAATCCAGGAACAGGTTATATGGAAGGCGCGGGAGAAATTATTGTATTTCATATGGAAAGATTGAAAGGAATGAAAAACGACTATGAATTATTTAACAGCTGTCCACACGGATGCTGGAATCAGAAAAAGTACCAATCAGGACTCAGCATTAATTGAAACAGCGGCTACAGACTACGGACAGATTTTGTTAAGTGTAGTTTGTGACGGCATGGGCGGCCTTGCAAAAGGCGAGGTCGCCAGCGCCATGTTGGCAAAGGCATTTTCCAGATGGTTTCATCAGGAATTTCCCAGACTGCTGTATAGCGGTCTGGAGGTCAATGCCTTGAGAGAGAGTTGGACTAATTTAATTTTAGAACAGAATCAGAAAATCAGTAATTATGGATTAGAATGCAATGTGAGCCTGGGAACTACCCTGGCAGCACTACTTTTGGTAGACAACATCTACTATATTATTAATGTGGGAGATTCCAGAGTCTATTATATCAAAGATGGATTTCACCAGATGACTTTAGACCAGACTTATGTACAGAGAGAGATGGATTTGGGGCGTATGACTCAAGAAGAAGCGAAAACCCATCCAAGAAGAAACGTGCTGCTCCAATGTGTGGGAGCCAGCAGTGTGATTGAACCGGACTTCTATGTAGGGGAATATCAGAGAGATTCTCTATTTATGATGTGTTCTGACGGATTTCGTCATGTTATCACACCAGAGGAGTTCCATGAAAAAATGAAACCAGAACTTATGGTGACAGAAGAGAAGATGAAAGAAACGGCTGTATATTTTACAGAGTTAAATAAAGGCAGAGGAGAAGATGACAACATTTCAGTTGTTTTGATTCGGGCATATTAGGAGGAGTCTACATGCTTGAAATTGGATCGTTAGTAGATGGGAAATATAAAATATTGAATAAAATTGGGCAAGGTGGTATGAGTGTGGTTTACCTTGCCATGAATGAAAGAGCAAATAAACAGTGGGCAATTAAAGAGGTGCGCAAAGACGGTGTTCAGAATTTTGAAGTAGTGAAACAAGGACTTATTGTAGAAACAGATTTGCTAAAAAAACTGAATCATCCCAATCTGCCCAGCATTATTGATGTAATTGATGGAGACGGAAGTTTCCTGATTGTAATGGATTACATAGAAGGGCGTCACCTGGAAAGTGTCATCAGAGAATACGGAGCCCAGGACCAGGGGGATGTTATAGAGTGGGCAAAACAACTTTGTGATGTGCTGTCTTATTTGCATTCCAGAAAACCGCCCATTATCTACAGGGATATGAAGCCATCAAATGTTATGCTGAGACCAGATGGAAAGGTTATGCTTATTGACTTTGGTACAGCCAGAGAGTTTAAGGAAACCAGTGTGGCAGATACCACCTGTCTTGGAACTCAGGGCTATGCAGCGCCGGAACAGTATGGAGGGCACGGACAGACAGATGCCCGCACTGATATTTATTGTCTTGGGGCTACATTGTACCATTTGCTTACAGGACACAATCCCAGCGAGCCACCTTATGAAATGTATCCCATCCGGTACTGGAATCCTGATCTATCTTCCGGTCTGGAAGAGATTATTCTCAAGTGTACTCAAAAAAATCCAGACGACAGGTATCAGTTCTGTGGGGAGTTGCTTTATGCATTGGAGCATTACAATGAACTGGATATTGAATATAAGAAAAAACAAAACCTGAAGTGGCATAGTTTTTTGGCAACAGTTTCCATTACAGTGCTGGCAGGGGCAGGAGCTATTGGTTTTAAGGTGGTGGAAAATTCTGCAAAGGCAAGCACTTATGAGGCTTACGTATCAGAAGCAGAAAATCTGGCTACTACAGACCCTGAGAAATGCATGGAGTATTATGAAAATGCCATTATTCTAAATCCCGGCAGCGGAGAGGCTTATGAAGGGCTGTTGGATTTCTTTTTGTGGCAGAATAATGAGAACAGTAACAATGGAAGCGGACAGGTTGTATGTGTGTTTTCAGATAAGGAAGAGCAGAAAATCAGAAAAGTTCTTGGAGTTACAGGAAATTCCAGGAGAAGCAACGAAGATTATTTGAAAGCTAATAGAAAAGCTTATGATAAGTTTGCCTACGATTTGGGAATTGCTTATTTTTACTCTTATAATGGGACCGGAAATAAGGTGGCTTCTAAAAAATGGCTGGAAATTGCTTCGGAAGCGGCACCAACAGAGCAGCTCAATGGTAAAAATATTACAAGAGCAAAAAACCTTTATAAAATTGCCAGTTATTATGAAAGTCTAAGTATGAGAAATCAGGCTGGAGATTCCATGGTTTCTTATTCAGACTATTGGCTGGATTTGGTGAATATGGTGGAAGATGATGCCAAGAATGGGGAAAACAATGTAAACACCCTATTGGCATATAAGGAATTGGTAGCTCAGATTGCATCAAAAGCTGCAGAATTTAAAGGCGCCGGAATCACGGATAAGCAGATGAACACCCAGCTTGAAAATGCTTATAATAGAATTTCAGGTATGGAGATTGTAACCGGAACTGCAAATGCAGATTATGAGCAGGAAATGAAAGACAGCTTGCTGACTAACATTATACAGGCTCAGATTACAGTGCAGGCAACCTACAATACATCGAATATAGAAGGAAGCAGCCAGGGAGGTGGAATGAGTGGAACAAATACAGCAGCAGATTAGTTTATTTCATACTTTGTTTTATGTGTGTCTGGGTATTTGCATCTTCTGCCTGATTCTCAGTATTATTTTCTTTTTTAAATTTGATATTGTTAATATTTTCAATGCCCGTACAGGACGCTCGGTTAAGAAGACGGTGCAGCAGGTAGAAGAGATGAATGCCAGGATGGAGGATATTATCCAGCCTCCCCCAGCAAGTCCTATAGCACCGTTGTCACAAGGTGGAAGTGCAACGGAGGTTTTAGGAGCAGGTACAACAGAGGTGTTGAATCAGTCGGGACCAGTGGTTACCAAAGAAATGGTGCAGCAGGAAGTAGATGAAAGCCATGGGATGTTTCGGATTGAGAAGTATGAGATGTATATTCATACCAATGAGATGGGAGAAAGAAATGGAGAAAAGAGGAAAAGGATATGAAAGAAAAGCATAAATTAACACAAAGAATTCTTTCCCTGATAATGGTGTTCGCAATGGTCCTGGGTATGATTATGGAACCTATCCAGATTCGGGCAGCAGAACCAAAGGCAAGGGTAGAATCAGGGGAAGGTGGAAAAACGGCAACTGCAAATATTATGCCGAAGAAACATACAGTTTTTATTGCAACCGTTATAGCAGCTGATAATGGAATGTCAATTTCGGATGCTTCCATAATATTAAAAGATAGTGCAAATACGAATACATATACAGTACGTTATGATGAGCAGACCCAAAACTATCAGGCTACATGTCCGGCAGGGGAATATATAGTGACATGTGAAGAAAAAAGAGGTTTTACTATGACAGACGCTACATCCCAAAATGTAACGGTGAGGGAAGATGGAACTGTTGATACAAAGGCAGAGTTTGTGATGAGGTTAAATGATATTTCCATTGCTACAGGAAATGTAACTAAATTAAAAGTAAATAAAATTGCTAAATGGAATGTAGAAAAAAATTTTACTTTTACAGACGAAACCATAACATGGGAATCTTCTAAAAAATCTGTTGCATCTGTAGATAATGCGGGAAATATTACGGCATTAACAAGTGGAGCTACAGATATTACAGTGAAAGTTTCTACACCATATGGAGATAGAACAAAAACGGAAACTTTGACTGTGGAAACATGGAAGACAAAGACAATTTTGTCAGTAATTCCGAAAGGAGAAGAAAAGGTAGAAGAAATTATTGCTACAGCTACAGTTATGAATATGGATAACGAAGCGGTTACGGAAGGAAGTGTTACTTTCATTGTAGAAAGAAATGGAAAAAACCTGACTTTGGAAAATACGTCAATACCAGTAAAGGAAAATGGTGTTGCAGCATATACACTAAAAGCAGAGTCAAAATATGGATTTTCAGGAAATTATGTCATTAAGGCTGTTTATAATGGAACGAATGGAAAATTTGAACCCTCTGTAGAGGAGGTAAATGGACCATACAATTTTAAAGATGCGATTCCTATCTCATTTGAGGGTGCAGATATTACAAAATCACAGACAGTTACATATGGTGATGAATGGTATCAAATAAAAGTGGATAAGGCTGCTTTTGAAAATGAAGCAGAACTTACGGAAGATGAAAAAGCTCTGGTTCAGTATACATTTAAGGTGAAAGAGGATAATACATCTACAAGTATTCTAAAGGTAGATGAAAAGGGAAATGTTCAGTTCCTAAAAGCAAGTGATACACCTGCATACATTACAGTAACAAGAGAGGAAGTAGGAAATCATCAGGGAATTAGCGTAGATTATCCTATTAAGGTAAATCAGAAAGAAATTACAATTGATGCTGACTACGATGGATTAGCTTTTGAAAAGATTTATGACAAAGAGGATAAAATGTTCCATAATGAAGCTACACAGGATAAAATTACTGGTATTGATAATATTCCCCTCGTAGAGGTTGGAAGTGTTAATGCGGGCATTGAAACAGGTGATGTAGTTTCTGTAGAGTTGCTGGAAGGAACATTACCAAAAGAATTTCGTGATGTCCAGGTTGATGATCATGGAAATGCAGTAGCATATTCAGAGAAAGCAGACGTCGTACTTACAAAGGTAACATTAAAAGGTAAAGGCGCTGAGAATTATAAGATTGATTTAGACCAATATCCGGTAAAACTGGCAACAGAAGTTACTATTAACAAACGTACTATCAGAATGCAAGTTGCAGATGGTGAAAGACAATATGGGCACTGGAATGAAATTGCTTATGTTTCCCATGACAAAGTAACGGAGTACAGAGATGAATATGAAAATACAGAGATTCAAGGATTGTTGAAGGGAGATAAAGTAGTATTTCCAGAACCAACAGAGGTTGAAATTCTAGAGGAAAATAAACCGGATTATTGTCTAGGAAATTGGAGTGAGAAACTAATAGTTTATGCGATAACAAATACTGGGGAAAAGAATGGTAATCCAACTAATAATTATGAGTTTGATTTCACAGACAACATGATAAAAAAAGGTACTCTCACAGTCAACAAAGAAAAGGTAGACAGGAGTTATCTGGACTTTTTAGTAGGAGAAGGTAATGCATATATTTCTACAAATGATCAGGTATGGGCAGATAGCAAGAACAAAGCATTCCATATTAATGTAGATGCTAAAGTGGCAGAAAGATATGATCAGGTTTATGTAAAAGATGATGTGCAGGAGATTCAGGTAGACAAAAATGCGGCTGGATATGATTTTTCACAGATTGAATATCAAGATAAGGACATAAAGAATCTAAGTGTATATCTGAAAAATTCCCAAAACGGTGCAACATCTGAAATAGTTGATGTAACAATTGTTATGGATAATGAGAATCCCTTTCTTACCAGCATCACTGTTGGGGAACAAATGCATACAGTTGAAAAGACATTGAATGCTATTACATTTGGAAGATTTCATAATTTCCTTTCTGATAGAATTGAGACAGCAGAAGTTTCAGATAAAGATGGAAGTGGTATTGCAGAATGGGCAGTTAATGTTATGCAAGGTGGGCAGGATGTTGATTTTACAGGAGGAGAAATAGAAGACCATATAAAAGCAATAGAAAATTATGTTGATCCTACAAACGATGCTTGCAAATGGAATATGAAGGGAACAAGACTTGAGGGACAAGACAATGCTACATTGAGTGGAACTGTTGAAATTCCAAAGAAAGAGGATAATTATGTTGTCCTTGTAAAAGTTACAGATAATGTAGGACATACAAAAGTATATTCTTCAAATGGTATTATTGTAGACTGTATAGAACCAAGAGCCACTATAGGATTAGCAGAAAGACAGGTTCCATCTGCTACAGGGATTTATAATGATGATGTGAAACTTGATATTGAGGTATTTGATAGACCATCTGAGGATGGAGTGAAATCTGCTGTGAAAACCGTAGATGTTGTTGTAAAGAATGGTAATAAGGTAACGCTGAAGGAACGGTTGTTAGATATCGAAGATTATCGTACAGAAAAAGAGGACTGGAAGTTAGCTCAGTTAAATGAATTTGATGATAATGCAACGAAGTATATGAAGAAAAAATTGCCATATACGGTTAAAGCTAATGAAAAAAATAATAGCAATAATGTAGTGGTTTCTGTTATTGTGACTGATAATGCAGATAACAGATATGAAGAAAAGTTTGAGCTGATGTTTGATATTACTCCGCCTGAAATCAAAGCAGAGTATACAAGTGTTGCTGATGTACAGAATGAAAAATATTATAATGAACCAATGACAGCTACCATTGTATATAAAGAGAGAAACTTTTCAGATGAAAAACAGTATCTTTGGTTTGATGTGGCAACAGAGCAAACACCATTAGGAAGCTATTCTGTAGATGAATTAGCAGGTATAGGTATCACAGCTAAATGGGAGAATTTTGGAGAGAAACAGCAGGATGATGTAGATGTAAAACAATTAACTGATGAACGTCAACATAAGTTGGTTTTAACGTTTGATAAAGATAATCATTATGTATTGATACCACATATTAGTGATTTATCAGAACCGATTGCTGTAATAAGTGGAGAAAAGCAGGATTTCGTGATTGACCGGACAGCTCCTACATTGTTAGTACGTTATACTTCAGAAGGAGAGAATATTACAGTTCCCTTTGAAGAAACACAACGTCTTTACACAGGAAAATCAATTTCAGCTAACTTAGAGATTTTTGAACACAACTTTGCCGTAAAAGGTGAAGCTGTTCAGATTGATGTAGATGTAAAAACTGCAAAGGTAGGAAAAAGTGAAATGCTTCCTGATTATAATGCAGAGTCAAAAGTAAATTCAAAGTGGAGTACAAACGGTAATAGGCATACAACCACTTACAGTTTTAACGCGGATGCAAATTACACTCACAGCATTCAGTATACAGACCTTGCCGGAAATAAACTTGAAGTTCCGCATGGCCCAGGCTACTTCACAGTAGACAAGACTCAGCCAAGAGGTACTGTAGAAATCAAAGGCTTTGGTTTCTGGGAAAGCCTGTTAGAGAAGATTACATTCGGTCTTTTCAGCCCATCTGCCGTAGATGTAGTCATGACTGGTGCAGACCATACTTCACCGGTTAATCCGGTACAGTTTGCAAGATTCCATGACCAGATGACTAGAGATAAACTGGAAAGCTATAATGGATGGTTTTCTGTTTCCGCAGAGAAACAGGATTCAGGAACATTCTCTGTGCATCCGGATGAAAAGTTTATTGTTTATACAAAGGTTACAGATTATGCCGGAAATTATCAGTACTTTAGTTCTGACGGTATGATTGTGGATGGTACAAAACCGGCGCCAGTAGTTACCATTACGAACCTGAGTCAGTCTCAGAATGGTATTTTTAATGAAAATGTAACGCTTCGTATTGATGCAGAAGACCCTACAGCAGGCGATACTTATTCAGGTTTAAAAAAAGTATGGTACACCGTTTCTGGAACAGGAAATGTAAATGCAAGTGCTACCATTGAACTGTTGAATAACAGTGGAAACAGAGTGCAGGGAAATAAAACATTCAGCCAGACTATTACCATACCAGCAAATGTTTACAACAGCAATGATGTAAAAGTACAGGCATTTGCCACGGACTTTGCAGGCAATCAGAGTGGCAGTGAAATAACAGAGCTGAAAATCGACATAACCAATCCTACCATTTCTGTTTCCTGGGATTTAAATAATCCATTAAACGGCAGATATTACAAGGATACCAGAACAGCAACGATTACTGTAACAGAGCGTAACTTTGACCCTAATAATGTAAGATTCAGCATCACTAACACAGACGGAACTTCTGCTAATATTGGTGGATGGTGCAGCAGCAGTAATATTGGTGTATCTGACAATGCAACCAGCATTTGCCAGATATCTTTTCCGGCAGATGGTGATTATACCTTTATACTGGGCTGTACAGACCTGGCTGGAAATAGTGGTGAATACGGACAGATAGAGGAATTTACTATTGACAAAACCGTACCAGTTATGACCGTTTCCTATGATAACAATGATGCAAGAAATGGAAATTACTTCAAGGAAACACGTACTGCAATCGTAACCATCCGTGAACATAACTTCAACGCTGCAGATGTGCGTGCAGCCATTACGGCAAGTCTGGAAGGCAAAGGAGTTTCCACTTCGTCTATTGGCGCTTTCTCTGGAAGCGGCGATACACATACAGCAAGCGTAAGCTATAGTACAGATGGTGATTATATCTTTGATATTGACTACACAGATATGGCAGGAAATGCAGCAGCAGATTATAAACAGGACAGCTTTACCGTTGACCTGACCGCTCCAGAACTGGAAATCACAGACGTGGAAGATAAATCTGCAAACAATGATGCAGTTTCACCAAAGGTAAAAGCAACGGATGTGAATTATGATACAAAAGGCGTTACCCTTACCTTAACAGGTGCCAATAACGGAAAAGTAGAGGTAGGAACTGTTGTAAGTGCAATCCAGAACGGACAGTCCATGAAATTCAATGATTTTGCAAGAACGGAGGAAATGGACGACCTGTATAAACTCACTGCAAAAGTGGTGGACAAAGCAGGAAATGAGACAGAAAAAGAAATTATGTTCTCTGTAAACCGCTATGGTTCTGTATTCATTCTGGATAATGATACGAAAGACTGGTTAATGACAGAGGAAGGATACACCTATATCCGTGAAGAAAAAGAAGTAGGAATCAAGGAAATCAATGTAGATAACATTGAATCCAGAAGCATTACTATAAACCGTGACGGTGATTTGGCAAATCTGGAAGAAAATACAGATTTTACCGTAAAAACTTCCGGTTCTGAAGCACAGTGGAAGGAAGCACATTACACCATTGCAAAAGAGAATTTTGTCCAGGAAGGTAACTATACGGTTATTCTGAATACACAGGATAAAGCAAAGAACAGCATGAACAACACCAGTGTGAAGAAAGCCAATAAGAACCTGCCAATTGAATTTGCAGTAGATAAAACAGCTCCGACAGTTGTTGTATCTGGTGTAGAAGATAATGTACAGTACCGCTTGGCAGAGAAAACCATGACCGTGGATGCTAAGGATAATCTGGCCCTTACCAAAGTGGTAATGAATATTGATGGTAAAGAAACTACTTACGAAGGCGAGGAGTTGCAGAAAGATAATGGTGTAATCGAGGCAGCCATTGCAAGTGCAAACCGTTGGCAGAGTATTGAAATCACTGCTGAAGATGCAGCAGGAAACGTACTTGGACAGTCTGAGCAGAAGTTAGAAGGTGAACCAGTGGTTCTTCGTATTCTGGTAACACCAAACATTGTAATCCAGTACTACATGAATAAACCACTTTTCTACGGCTCTATTGCTGCTGTAGTTGTAATGCTGGGACTGATTTTTGTTTGGAGAAAAATGGCTAGAAGAAAGAATGTATAAAAACTGTTAAAAAATTGAACGGATTCTTGAGTGTCAATCGTATTATAAGTGAACTGAAAAATGAGAGGTACTGGTTTATTCGTGTTACAATGAACGCTTGCAAAGATTTGCTGAAAAGTTTTTTCATAATCATATGTATTATTAAATGAAATATTAGAAAACCAGCAGAAATGCAGGAAGATTATACTGCTCAGGAAATAGGGTGGATTTTGGGAAAGAAAGTGAACACAGTCTATACGCTTCTCTGACCCGTTCTAAACAAATCCTTCGGAAAAAGCTGGGAGGTGAAATGGATCTCTCATATGGAAAATATAAAGCATTTTTAGAAATAAGGGAATCGGATTCCGATATTACTGCAACGGAAATAGAAAAAATGACAATGAGGCAGATTAAAAATGGTAAATGAGGAGAAGTTCAACATTATGGTGAGGGGAATAGGATGTGAGAGGAATAGAGAAAAATAGGAGCTCAATCCCCCCTTGCACTCTTTATAGAACAGTGCTATACTCCAATTTAGATGGTGTGAAGGGGCGGAAGTAAAACTTTCGTCCCCTTTTCCAGTGTGCGCCTTGCAGCGCATTTTTTCCAAAGAAAGGAGCAGATAACATGACAAAAATAGATATTTTTTCAGGATTCCTAGGAGCAGGGAAAACTACATTAATTAAAAAACTCTTGCAGGAAGCTTACAAAGGAGAGCAAGTTGTTTTAATTGAAAATGAATTTGGAGAAATTGGGATTGACGGTGGATTCTTAAAAGAAGCAGGAATTGAAATCAGGGAAATGAACTCGGGTTGTATTTGCTGCTCTCTGGTAGGCGATTTTGGAGAGGCCCTGAAAGAAGTGATTACTACTTATCATCCAGATAGAATTATTATTGAGCCATCAGGGGTTGGAAAACTTTCTGACGTTATTAAAGCAGTTCAGAAAGTAGAAAATGAAGTTGACATAACATTAAATAGCTTTACCACAGTTGTGGATGTGACAAAATGCAAAATGTATATGAAAAATTTCGGGGAATTCTTTAGCAATCAAATTGAATATGCTGGCACTGTAATTTTAAGTCGAACAGACACACCAAAAGCAACAGATGAAAAGGTACAGATAGCAGTAGAGCTCATCCGTTCCTTGAACAAAAATGCAGCAGTGATTACAACGCCTATTGAGCAGCTTTCCGGAGAAAAAATACTGGATACCATGGAACATAATCGTTCCCTGGAAAAAGAATTGATGGAAGAGGAAGTATGTCCAGTATGTGGTGGACATCATCATGAAGAACATCATCATACCCATGAAGAATGTGATTGCGGACATGAGCATCATCATGACCATGAAGGATGTGGCTGCGGCCATGAACATCACCACCATGAAGAGCATGAGCATCATCATGATCACGAAGGATGTGGCTGCGGCCATGAACATCATCACCATCATCATGCAGATGAGGTATTTACAAGCTGGGGAAAGGAAACCATCAAGGCTTACACGCAGGAAGAAATCCAAGAGATTCTTAATACTCTTTCCACAGATGACAGCTATGGCATGATTCTTAGGGCCAAAGGTATGGTAGAAGGAAAAGATGGACAGTGGATTTATTTTGATATGGTTCCAGGAGAGGCAGATATCAGAACAGGTTCACCAGATTATACTGGCAGATTATGTGTCATTGGTTCTAAGATTAATGAAGAGAAGCTGGCTGCATTGTTTGGCCTGTAAGAGTAGCAGACGAATCCATAGAAAGGAAGAAGAAATTCATGACGGAAGACGAAATCAGAGTTCCCATATATTTTATGGCCGGATTTCTGGAAAGTGGGAAATCTACATTTTTGGACTTTACCATTGAACAGGAATATTTTCAGATTGATGGACAAACTCTACTTATTCTCTGCGAAGAAGGAGAAGTAGAATTTGACGAAAAAAAATTAAGGAAGAGTAGAACAGCTGTGGAAATTCTTAACAGTCTGGAAGAACTGACACCAGAACGCCTGGTAGCTTACGATGCTTTCTATTCCCCAGAGCGTGTGATTATTGAATATAACGGTATGTGGCAGGTTAGCAAATTTGAGGAAATGCAGCTTCCAAGAGACTGGGGCATTGTGCAGCACATTGTAACTGTAGATGCAAGCACCTTCCAGGTTTATATGAACAACATGAAATCTCTGTTTGTAGAAATGGTGCGAAATGCAGACATGGTTTTATTTAACCGTTGTCAGACAGACATGCCTCTTGCATCTTTTAGAAGAAGTGTAAAAGTAGTAAACCAGAGTGCAGAAATTATTTTTGAGGACGAAGAAGGGGAAATTGAAGATATTTTTGCAGAGGAAATGCCTTTTGATGTCAATGCAGATGTTATTGATATTATGGATGAGGACTATGGAATCTGGTTTATTGATGCCATGGATCACCCAGAAACTTACGAAGGAAAAAAAGTGGCGTTTACAGCTATGGTGCTGAAGTCCAGAGAACTTGCCAGAGATGTTTTTGTTCCAGGAAGAATGGCTATGACCTGCTGTGCAGATGATACTAGCTTTATTGGGTATGTGTGCAAAAGCCCCATGGCAAAAACTCTGAAAACAGGAAAATGGGTGAAAGTGGTAGCTTCAGTAGATTATGAATATGTAGAATCTTATCATGGGGAAGGGCCTGTACTTACAGCCATTTCCATTGAACCAACAGAACCTTTGAAACAGGAATTGGTATACTTTAATTAAGGAGCAGCATATGTTTTTAATAGCAGGGCTTGGGAATCCAGGCAGACAATACGAAAAAACCAGACACAATATGGGGTTTGACACCATAGACGAACTGATTGATCGTCACCGGATTCCCCAGGGAGGGATAGCTCACAAAGCTATGTATGGAAAAGGGATGATTGCAGGAGAAAAGGTTTTGGCAGTTAAACCCCTCACCTACATGAATTTAAGCGGAGAATCTCTTAGAGAATGTGTGAATTATTATAAGCTGGATCCAGAAACCCAGATGATTGTTATTTATGATGATATTGATCTGGAGCCAGGGCAGATACGCATTCGGAAAAAGGGCAGTGCTGGAGGGCATAATGGCATTAAGAGCATTATTGCTCAGCTTGGTACACAGAACTTTTATCGTATTAAGGTAGGAGTGGGAGCAAAGCCCAAGGGATGGGATTTGGCAGATTATGTGCTGGGGAGATTTTCCTCGGATGAAAGAATCGCAGTGGATAAGGCCATTAAAGAGGCGGCAGATGCAGTGGAAATGATTTTAAAAGACGGCATTGAAGCTGCAATGAATCATTATAACAGAAAAAACAAGCAGGAACAACAGGAGTAAGGATATGCAAGTATTCATGCAGCCATTGGAACAACTGGGCGAGTTTGATGAAATTAGGTCCAGACTTGTGAAAAACAGAGGTGTTCTGCAGATTTCCGGTTGTGTGGAATCTCAAAAAGCCCATATGATGTATGGGCTTTTTGAGGCTTTGAAAAAAGACTGGAAACAGGGATGCAACTGTTTGATTATTACAGAAAATGATTTAAAAGCAAAAGAATTATATGAGGATTATCGTCTTTATAACAGGGATGTGTATTTTTATCCTGCCAGGGATTTGATTTTTTTCCAGGCAGATATCCATGGGAATCTTTTGACTAGGGAGAGAATGCAGGTGATTGCAGCTTTGCTGGAAAAGAGAAAGATCACTGTGATTACTAGTATGAGCGGCTGTATGGATTATCTGCTTCCTCTGGAGGTGCTTGGAAAACACACCCTGTTTTTTGAAACAGGCAGTCCTCTGGATATGGAAAAGCTGAAGCAGCAGCTTCTTGGCATGGGCTATGAGCGGAATGCTCAGGCGGAGACTCCAGGACAATTTTCCTGTCGAGGGGGTATTATTGACATTTTTCCTCTTACAGAAGAAAATCCGGTACGCATTGAATTATGGGGAGATGAAATTGACTCTATTCGGAGTTTTGATGGAGAAAGTCAGCGTTCTATTGAAAATCTGGAGGAAATCACTATTTATCCAGCTTCCGAGATGGTTTTGGACAAAGAAGTGCTGGAAAAAGGGCTAAAAGCCATTGAAAAAGAAAAGAAAGCAGTAGTACAGAAGTTTCGGGATGCTTTTCTTACAGAGGAAGCTGCCAGACTGAAACAATACGTGGAAGAAACTGTGGATAGTTTGAAAGAATTTGAGGATTTTTGTGTAGCAGAGCAGTTTCTTCGGTATTTTTATGAAGATGCAGTGACCTTGCTAGACTATTTTGATGAAGAAAACACGCTGGTAATTCTCGATGAAACAAACCGTCTTACAGAGCATGCCCAGGCTGTGGAACAAGAATTTAGGGAAAGTATGGAGCACAGACTGGAAAAGGGATATTTGCTCCCAGGACAGGCTGACTTGCTTATGGGAGAAAAGCAGGTGATATCAAAGTTAAACAAAAAATGTTGTGTTTCCCTGTGTACGATAGAGCAGCAAAAGGGAGACTGGGACATAAAATCCAGTTTTCATATTTCTGCAAAATCAGTCAGTCCCTATAATAATAGCTTTGAGCTTCTGGTAAAAGATTTAAAACAATACAAGAAAAATGGCTATCAGATTTTGTTGCTTTCTGGATCTAGGACAAGGGCTGCCCGTTTGGCAGAAGATTTGCGAGACGAGGGATTGAATAGTTTTTATACAGAAGATATGGACAGAGTAATTTCTCCAGGGGAAATTATGACGGCTTTTGGACGGATGAAACGTGGATTTGAATATCCCATGATTAAATTCGTCATGATTACAGAATCTGATATTTTTGGACAAGAAAAAAAGAAAAAACGGAAGAAAAAAGAATATAGTGGAAAGCGTATTCAAAGCTTCAGTGAGTTGAGTGTAGGAGATTATGTGGTTCATGAAAACCATGGGCTTGGTATTTACAAAGGAATTGAGAAAATCACTGTAGACAAGGTGGCAAAGGATTACATTAAAATAGAATATGCGGGAAACAGCACCCTTTATATTTTGCCAAACCAACTAGACTTACTTCAGAAGTATGCAGGGGCAGATGCCAGAGCGCCTAAACTAAATAAAATTGGCGGCCAAGAGTGGAATAAAACCAAAACCAAGGTTCGCAAAGCGGTAAAAAACATTGCCAAAGATTTGGTGCGCCTTTATGCTGCAAGGCGGGAGAATGCAGGCTACCAGTATGAGCCGGATACGGTCTGGCAGCGGGAGTTTGAAGAAATGTTTCCTTTTGAGGAAACCGAAGACCAGCTTCTTGCCATTGAGGCAGCAAAAAAAGATATGGAAAGCACCAAGATTATGGACCGTCTTATTTGTGGTGACGTTGGATATGGAAAAACAGAAATTGCTATCCGTATTGCTTTTAAAGCAGTGCAGGAAGGAAAACAAGTGGTGTATCTGGTACCCACTACCATTCTGGCTCAACAGCATTATAATACGTTTGTCCAGCGGATGAAAGATTTCCCTGTTCGTGTTGATTTGATGTGTAGATTTAAAACACTGGCAGAACAGAAAAAGACCATTACAGACCTGCAAAAAGGATTGGTAGATATTCTTATTGGAACCCACCGAGTTCTTTCGGATGATATTAAGTTCAAAGATTTGGGATTGCTGATTATTGATGAGGAGCAGCGCTTTGGTGTAACCCATAAAGAGAAAATCAAAAAAATGAAAGAAAACGTGGACGTACTCACTCTCACTGCCACTCCTATTCCAAGAACCCTTCATATGAGTCTTATTGGAATCAGGGACATGAGCGTGCTGGAGGAAGCCCCTATGGATCGTATGCCTATACAGACTTATGTAATGGAATATAACGAGGAGATGGTGCGGGAAGCTGTTAGTCGAGAAATGGCCAGGGGAGGTCAGGTATATTATGTATATAATCGAGTGAATGATATTGACGAAGTGACCAATCGTGTTGCAAAGCTGGTGCCGGAAGCAAATGTTGCCTTTGCCCATGGACAGATGCAGGAGCGCCAGTTGGAAAAAATTATGTATGCTTTCATTAATGGGGAAATTGATGTGTTGGTTTCCACTACCATTATTGAAACGGGTCTTGATATTTCTAATGCTAATACCATGATTATCCACGATGCGGATCAGATGGGACTATCCCAGCTTTATCAGCTTCGCGGGCGTGTAGGGCGTTCCAATAGGACTGCCTATGCGTTTCTTATGTATAAGAGGAATAAAATGTTAAAAGAAGTGGCTGAGAAACGTCTTCATGCCATTCGGGAATTTACGGATTTGGGAAGTGGGTTCAAAATTGCCATGAGAGATCTAGAAATCCGCGGCGCTGGAAATCTGCTGGGAGCAGAACAACATGGACATATGCAGGCAGTTGGATATGACCTTTATTGCAAAATGTTGGATGAAGCAGTAAAGGAAGAAAAAGGAGTTAAGCCACAGGAAGAGTTTGAAACCACGATTGACCTGGAAGTGAATGCCTTTATCCCACCAAAATATATTCCAAATGAATTCCAGAAGCTGGATGTTTATAAGAGAATTGCAGCTATTGAATCTCAAGAAGAATATGAGGATATGCTGGAAGAACTTTTGGATCGTTTTGGAGATCCGCCAAAAGCGGTACAGAATCTTTTGTGTATAGCAAACCTGAAAGCTATGGCTCATAAAGCCTATATTCAGGAAATGAAACAGAATGGGCAGGAAGTGAAAATCACCATGTTTGAGCGGGCAAAAGTAAATCCAGCAGGCTTCCCGCCTATTTTGGAAAAATTCAAAAACAATCTTACTATGCGCCTGGAGGAAACACCGTATTTTATGTTGTCATTAAAAGGCAGAAGGCCGAAAGAAAGTTTGGATGTGTTAGAAGTACTGGGGCAGGTGCTGAAGGAGTTTCAAGGGGTGATTATGGAGTAGAAAACACAATATCTTCACATTCTCCTTTGAAAATGTCCTTGCTCCAAGGCATAAAAGCGTCTATAATGGTAAAAGACACTGTGAATTACGAAATCAGGGTAATTTTGCAATACAGGAGGAGAAAGTTAAATGAATCGAGTAACAAAAAAACTTGTCTGTGCAGCTATGGCTGGTATCATTGGAACAGGATTGCTGGCAGGATGCAGCAAGACCATAGATGGAACGAAAGCACTTCTTACTTGTGGAGAAGATACGGTAACTATGGGAACTGGTAACATGATGTTGCGTATGAACCAGGCACAGATGGAAGCATATTTTGGGATGATGGGAGGAAGTACCGCTGGTATCTGGGGGCAGGATGCAGGAGACGGCAAAACCTATGCAGAGTCTACTAAGGATATGATTATACAGCAGTTAAAGAATATGGTGCTTTTAAAACAACATGCCAAAGATTATGATGTGACAGTTACAGAAGATGAAGAGAAAAGCATTGAAGAATCAGCGAAAGCGTTTGTAGAGGCTAACACAGAAGAGGCACTTACAAAGCTGGCGGTTACACAGGATGATATTGAGAACCTGTTGACACTTTATACTTATCAAGAAAAAATGTATGAGCCAATGACAAAAGATGTGGATACCAATGTAGAAGATTCAGAAGCTCAGCAGAGCAAGATCACTTACTGCAGATTCAGCACTAGCGATAAACAAAACGAAGATGGAACTACAACACCATTAACAGATGAAGAAAAGCAGGTGAAAAAAGACCAGGCACAGCAGCTTTTGGACAAACTTAATGCTTCTGCAGATCCGGCAGCAGCAGACATGGATGCTCTGGCAAAAGAAATTGATGAAGAACTAAGTGCTTTTGATACTACTTTTGATGGGGAAGATACGGTTTTAGATGAAAAATTAAAAGAAGCAGCCCTTACCCTTACAAAAGACGGTCAGGTATATGAAAAAATAGTAGAAAGTGAAAGTGCATACTTTGTTGTTCGTATGGATAGTGTTTTAGACCGTGAAGCCACGGATAAAGAAAAAGAAAGTATTGTACAGGAACGTAAACAGGAAGCATACAATGACCTTCTCAAAGACTGGGAAAAAGATGCTAAATTCACGGTAAATAAAAAAGAGTGGAAAAAAGCAGAATTAACAGATTACGATAAGTATACTATTAAGCAGCCTGAGACAGAAGAAAAAGAGAGTTCAGAAAACACAGAAGAAACAGCAGAATAATAAGATGAAAGATTCCCACTGAAAACGGCAGATAATGCTCCGTTCCAGTGGGGATTTTTTTGAAAAACAAAACCACGCATTGCGAAATGCAGAGAAGTGTGGTATGATAATAAAAAATAGTTGGGAGTGGTGGAGTATGGAAACAGCAGATAAAATCAGAGAACTTCGAGAAAGAACAGGAATGACAAGAAAAGATTTCGCAATGCACATAGGAATTCCTTTAAGAACAGTGGAGGACTGGGAAGCAGGGCGTAGGAGACCGCCGGAATATATACCAAGATTGATTTCATATCAGTTAAGATATGAAGAATTGATGAAAAAGATGGAGGAGGAAGCGGATGCAGGAAAAGAATGAAATTGTAATTTTCGAAACGGAAGATAATGAGGTGAAATTGCCTGTAATGGTAGAAGATGAAACCGTATGGCTAAATCAAAATCAAATGATTGAATTATTTGGCAGAGATCAATCCGTAATTTCCAGGCATATTAGAAATGTTTTTAAGGAACATGAAGTTGATGAAAAAAGCAATATGCATTTTTTGCATATTGCAAATTCAGATAAGCCGGTAGCATTTTATAGCCTGGATGTAATCATCTCCGTCGGTTATCGTGTAAAATCAAAACGTGGTGTGGAATTTCGCAGATGGGCAAATTCTGTGCTAAAACAATACATACTAAAAGGTTACGCTGTGAATGATAATCGTATCAAACAACTGGGAGAGGTGATACGGATTATGAAGCGGACAGAGGATGAACTGGACAGCAAACAGGTACTTTCTGTAATAGAGAAATACAGCAATGTCCTTGACTTACTGGATTCTTATGACCATCAAAATATGACTCGTCCGAAAGGGAATCGCGCAACCTATATTCTTTCTTATGAAGAATGGATGGAAGTATCGAGAATATTTATCAGTCTTTTGGAGGCGTGGATATTTATGACTCCCTGGAAGAAAAGGCGGCAAATCTATTGTACTTTGTGACAAAGAACCATAGTTTTTTTGATGGGAATAAACGAATTGCGGCGACTATGTTTTTATATTTTCTGGATAAGAATACAGCGCTGTTTGTAGATGGAAAAAAGAAAATAGAGGATTCAACCCTGGTTGCACTGACCATTATGATTGCAGAATCCAGACCAGAAGAAAAGGAAATGATGGTGAGTGTAGTTATGAATTGCATGTTATAAACAATAACCGTATATTTTCCACTCCGCCTGTTGTATAATACTTCGTAAAGCGGACAATTTGAGTTGATTTATTGAGTTTTACGGAGGAATACAAGGCATGTTGATATCAGATTTACACATACACTCCCGCTTTTCTCGTGCTACCAGCAAGGAAGGCGACCCAGAACATCTGGAATTGTGGGCTAGGAAAAAGGGAATTCATATTTTGGGAACAGGTGACTTTACTCATCCGGCCTGGCGGGAGGAATTGAAGGAAAAGTTGGAACCGGCAGAAGATGGGCTTTATCGTTTGAAAAAGGAATATCAGATTCAGGATGGGACAACTCCGGATGATATGGAACCGCGCTTTGTAGTGACAGGAGAAATAAGTTCCATTTATAAAAAAGGAGAAAAAACCAGAAAGATACACAGCCTTTTGATTTTGCCTGGCCTGGAGGAGGCGAATTTGCTTTCCGCAAAGCTAGAAACCATAGGAAATATTCATTCAGACGGAAGGCCGATTTTGGGGCTTGATTGCAGAGATTTACTTGAAATTATGCTAGAAAGTGTATCTGGGGGAATTTATGTGCCAGCTCATATTTGGACCCCTCATTTTGCCATGTTTGGTGCATTTTCAGGTTTTGATTCTGTGGAAGAATGTTTTGGAGATTTATCTAGTCATATTCATGCAGTAGAGACAGGACTTTCCTCAGACCCTCCTATGAATTGGCGAGTTTCTAATTTGGACGGATATCAGTTGATTTCTAATTCTGATGCTCATTCTCCTGGAAAGCTGGGGCGAGAGGCTAATCTTATGGAGGTAGAGTTATCTTATCAAGGCTTGCAAAAGGCGATTCAGACAGGAGAGGGCTTGCATGGAACCGTAGAATTTTTTCCGGAGGAGGGCAAGTATCATTATGATGGACATAGGAAATGTCATCTTTGCCTGACTCCTGCCCAAACCAAGGAATATGGGGGAAAATGTCCGATTTGTGGACGGAAAATTACCATAGGGGTAGAACATAGGGTAGAAACTTTGGCGGACAGACCTCAAGGATATATCCGAGAACAAGCAAAAGCCTTTGAAAGTTTAATGCCTTTGCCTGAGGTAATTGCAGAAGCTACAGGGTATTCTTCTGCTAGCGTGAAAGTTCAGAAACAGTATGAGAGCATGTTGTCTAAATTAGGTTCAGAATTTGAGATTTTAAGGGAAGTTCCTGTGGAGGATATCCGAAAAGAATCTGGCTATATGATAGCAGAGGGAATCCATCGGTTAAGAAATGGTGAAGTGCAAAGACATCCTGGATTTGATGGGGAATATGGAACGATTAAGCTGTTTCATGTCTCAGAACTGGAAGATACGCAAGGACAGATAAGCTTTTTTGAGACCCTTGGAATCAAGGAACCGGAGGATACGCCAACGGTAAATCTTCCGGTGCCAGAGAAAACAATTATTCCAGAGGTAACTACAGCAACTTCAAGAGTTGCCGTATTAAATGAGAAGCAACAGCAGGCAGTAGAATCCATAGAGCCGGTAGTTGCAGTTATAGCAGGTCCAGGAACAGGAAAGACCAAGACTTTGGTTTCTAAAATTTTGTATTTGCTTAATTACCGTAAAGTGAAGCCTTCAGAAATTACTGCTGTCACCTTTACGAAAAAGGCGGCCAGAGAAATGCAGGATCGTTTGCAGCAGGAATTAGGGAAGAAACAATCTGTGCGTCAGATGCAAATAGGAACCTTTCATGCTATTTGTCTGGACTTGTTAAAAAGTCAGGGAAGGGAATTTACCATTGCAGATACAATGCTTACTAGAGAAACAGCGGAAGAAACGGTGAAGGAGTTTCAGTTGAAGGTTAGCCCTTCTCAGTTTTTGAAGGAGATTTCTCTCTGGAAGACAAGAAAAGATACAGATTTGTCAAAAACTGTGATACCGGAAGCAGCGTTGCAGTATTATCAGGAGCAGTTAAAAGTAAAGAATGCCCTGGATTTTGATGATATTTTAATCGAAACTATAAAATTACTTCGCCAGAAAAAAGAACTGGAGCTTTCACAGTTTCATTATCTTCTGGTAGATGAATTTCAAGATATCAGTCCAGTTCAGTATGAATTAATCCGGCTTTGGAATAGCAGAGGAAGAGAATTGTTTGTAATTGGTGATCCAGACCAGTCTATTTACGGGTTTCGAGGCTCAGATGCTGCCTGTTTTACTATTTTACAGAAAGAATATTCCAAGGCGAAAGTGATACATCTTACAGAGAATTACCGTTCCACAGAGAAAATTGTGGAAAGTGCCATGGCGGTGATTTCTAACAATTCTGGAGAACAGAGGAACCTTCATGCAGCTTTAGAAAATGGAAAAGCGGTGAGAGTCATAGAAGCATCTAGTGAAATGGCAGAGGCCATTTGGGTAGCAAAAGAGATTAACAGACAGATTGGCGGCATTGATATGCTGGATACAGAAAAAGGGTTTGAAAGGGAATCAGAGCGAAAACAGAGAAGCTTTGGAGATATTGGAGTTCTCTACCGTACCCACAGACAGGCTAAACTACTGGAAACCTGTTTGCGAAGAGAAGGGATTCCTTACGTGGTTACCGGCAGGGAGGATTTTTTGTTAGAACCGGAGGTGAGGGGAACTGTTTGCTTTTTCAGAAGTATTGCAGAGCCAGAGGATTTTCTCGCCAGGACATTAGCTTTGAGACTTTTATGGAAGCTTCCTGAGAACGTTCTTACATCTGAGATTTATGAAACCATGAAAGCGAAATATCAGCCTCTTTTAAAGCGCAACAAACCTGGCAAACTTCTTCGAAAATGGCGGGAGGACATGAGCTTAAAGGAAAATAAAGCCATGGACAAGCTGGAACATATGGCCATGTGCTACCAGAACACAGAAGAATTTTTAAATAGCCTTTCTCTCGGCGAAGAAGGTGACTTGATGCGGTGTGGAGGGAAATCTTATGATGCAAATGCTGTAACCTTGATGACCCTTCATGCATCCAAAGGTCTGGAATTTCCGGTTGTGTTGCTTGTTGGTGCAGAAGAAGGTAAACTGCCTTTAGAAAATGGAAGAGAGCCAGCTGATATAGAAGAAGAGAGGAGGCTTTTCTATGTGGGAATGACCAGAGCAAAAGAAGAATTGGCGATTGTCCATGGAGGGCAGCCTTCCATGTTTTTAGAAGAACTTCCCGTATCTTGTATAGAAAAAGAAAAAGCAGGGAAAAAAACAATGAAAGAATTACCGGAACAAATGAATTTGTTTGATTTTTTATAAGAGGAAAAAAGAGATGTGGCATGAAGATAGTGAAACATTTCGGAATGTTATTTCATGCCACATTCTATTAATAATTTAAAAGAAGTTTTTACTGAGCTTTTGCAGCTTCCAGAGCTTTTGCAAGCTGGTCAGGGCAGGAAGTACCTCTTCCGCCACAGTCGGTACCTTTTAAGCGGTTGATAACATCATCTACTTTCATGCCTTCTACCAGGCTTGCAATACCTTTTGTGTTACCATTACATCCGCCGTTAAATTTTACATATTTAATGGTATCTCCGTCCAGTTCAAATTCGATAGAACGGGAACATACGCCTTTTGTTTTATATACGTTCATTTGAGAACCTCCTTTGTGAAATGATTTTCTAAAGTATTATACCAAGTCTTAGTCATAACCGCCAGTCCTAAGTACAGGAATTTACTAATTTTTCAAGAAGTATCAGGAGAAATACAGTAGCCAGAACCTGAAAAACAGTGTAAAATAAGAAAGAATGTGAAGTAATTATCACATAGTTATCATATAGAAAGAGGAATATAGATATGAAGATTATTGGAATTATTGGAGCCATGGAAGAAGAAGTGGCTATTTTAAAAGAGAAAATGTCAGAAGTAACTGTTCTCGAAAAAGCAGGAATGGAGTTTTTTAAGGGGATTCTGGGAGGACAGCAGGTTGTGATTGTCCGTTCTGGCATTGGAAAGGTAAATGCTGGTATTTGTACTCAGATTCTGGCAGATGTGTTTCAGGTAAATGCAGTCATCAATACGGGTATTGCAGGATCCTTGAAAGCGGAAATTAATATTGGAGATATTGTACTTTCCACAGATACCATGCAGCATGATGTGGATGCCAGAGAGTTTGGTTATGAGATTGGTCAGGTTCCACGCATGGATACCAAAATTTTTCCGGCAGATAAAAGTTTAAGAGCGATTGCCCTGAAGGTGTGCCATCAGGTAAATCCTGAAATTCAGGTTTTTGAGGGAAGAGTGGCAAGTGGTGATCAGTTTGTGGCAGACAAAGAGACAAAAGAAAAAATTATTGCTAATACCCAGGCGTATTGTACAGAAATGGAAGGAGCAGCCATTGGACAGGCAGCTTATTTAAATGGAATTCCGTATCTGGTAATTCGTGCCATTTCGGACAAGGCAGATGACAGTGCTCATGTGGATTATCCTACTTTTGAGAGGGAAGCAATCCGTCATACAGTAAATCTGGTAGAAAATATGATGCAAGCTCTGTAAAAATCTGGTAAGAATTTGTCGGACGATTTTTGTTTTCAAACAGGATGAGGCGCTATATAATAGTTTCATAGAGGTTGGCAGTTTGCTTGTTGCAGCAGCCTCATAGAAAAGGAAGGACAGGCAGTACTGTCCACCGAATAAGAGGAGGAACTTATGGAGCACCTGATTTTTTATTGTGGTGCCTGCCTTATGGGTGTAATTTGTCTCATAAGTATGCTGGCAGTTTACAAAAGCAACCGGAATGTATTAAAAGATTTGAAACATCCGGCAGAAGCAAAAAATCCCTGGATGAAAGGCTTTGTACAGGAGCATGAAAAAAATGTAGAAGACAATACGAAGATACATAATCCTTCCGTTTATGTAATCAAACGTATGAGAGGACGAAAGATAGGACCATGGAATGTGCGCCAGTTAAAAGGCATTTCCTGGGGTACTTTTATCCTCTCTTTTTTATTGTCTGGAATGAGTCTGTTTCTTATTTATCAGCGAGATATGAAAACATTTAAAAATCCTGTGCTAGGAGGAGAAATTCCAGCATTTACAACCGTTATGGTTACAGGAATCTGTATGGGAATTGTGCTTTTGGGGGTACGTCTTCTTATTGGGACAGGCTATCAGGAGGAAGAAATCGAAACCAATCTTTTGGATTATATAGAAAATTCCTACCGAGAACCGGAAACTACTAAGATTATCCCTATGGAAAATGCCAGAGGTGCTGGAAAACGGGAAAAAGCTATGCGCCAGATTGAACAGGGAATCCTAGAGGCAGCGGCAGCGGACAGCAGGTACAGTCATCTTTTAAGTAAGGAAGAGAGCGAGATTGTAAAAGATGTTGTGAAAGAATTTCTAACTTGATAATCCCAAATGAATTTGCTAAACTAAAGAAAGACAGACGGAATGGATTCTTCTGGAACCCAGTCTGGAAATAAAGAGTCAAAGGAGAAGAAAAAATGGGAAATAAAGTAACATTTGACTATTCAAAAGCAGTGAATGTTGTTCGTGAAGAAGAAGTAGCGGCAATGGAAAAAATGGTAGATGCGGCCAAAGAGGTTTTGGTATCTAGAACAGGACTGGGAAATGATTTTCTTGGTTGGATTGACCTGCCTGTAGATTATGATAAAGAAGAATTTGATAGAATTAAGAAGGCTGCACAGAAGATTCAGAATGATTCAGAGGTTCTTTTGGTAATTGGTATCGGTGGATCCTATTTGGGAGCAAGAGCAGCCATTGATTTCTTAAGCCATCCATTTTATAACAATCTGAGCAAGGAAAACCGTAAGACACCAGAAATTTATTATGTAGGAAACAATATCAGTGGTGCCTATGTAAAAGGTCTAGCAGAGGTAATCGGCGATAGAGACTTCTCCATTAATGTAATTTCCAAATCCGGTACAACTACAGAACCGGCCATTGCATTCCGTGTATTTAAAGAAATGATAGAAGAAAAATACGGAAAAGCAGAAGCAGCAAAGCGAATCTATGCAACTACAGACAAAGCAAAGGGAGCTTTAAAAACTCTGGCAACAGAAGAAGGATATGAAACCTTCGTAGTACCAGATGATGTAGGAGGACGTTTTTCTGTACTTACCGCTGTAGGTCTGCTTCCTATCGCAGTAAGTGGCGTATCTATTGATAAGTTAATGGAAGGTGCAGCATCTGGAAGAGAGCTGGCATTAAATTCTCCATATGCAGAAAATGATGCCCTGCAGTATGCAGCAGTGCGTAATATTCTTCATAAAAAAGGCAAATCTGTAGAAATCTTGGCAGATTATGAACCAACACTTCATTATGTGGCAGAATGGTGGAAACAGCTTTATGGAGAAAGTGAAGGAAAAGATCAGAAGGGTATTTATCCAGCATCAGTAGACTTTACGACAGACCTGCACTCTCTGGGACAGTTTATCCAGGATGGCTCTAGAATCATGTTTGAAACGGTTTTGGCAATTGAAGAGCCAAAGGAAGATGTTGTAATCAAAGAAGCAGAAAATGACTTAGACGGCCTGAACTACCTGGCAGGAAAAGGCATGGATTTTGTAAATAAAAGTGCTATGAATGGAACCATTCTTGCACATACAGATGGAAATACACCAAACTTAATGGTGAAAATTCCAGAACAGAATGAATTTTATTTAGGACAGCTGTTCTATTTCTTTGAATTTGCATGTGGTATCAGCGGTTATCTTACAGGGGTAAATCCATTTAACCAGCCAGGCGTAGAAAGCTATAAGAAAAATATGTTTGCTCTGCTTGGAAAACCAGGATTTGAAGAGAGAAGAGAAGAGTTGTTAAAGAGATTATAAAAGAATAAAGGAGCTGCCGTAGAAATGTATCAATATTTGGGATGAAATGTCTGCGGCAGCTCTTTTTATTATTAGTCTTCTTCAATGATTTGTAGCTCAAAATAATCAAAATCCAGCACTTCAATAAAATTATCCTGTGAAAACCGTACTTTAGAAAACTTCTGGAAGTCTTTAATATTAGCATCTAACCAGATGGGAGCAGGCAGGTCAAACTCATGACAGATGCAGTCAAGACAGTGAAATACCTTTTTAGTTCTGGTGGACTTTGTATCATCACAGATTACAGTACTCTTTAACAAATGTGTATCTTTATAAATATTACCCATTAACCGAAACATAGGAAAATCCTTTCTAAACATCATGATTTTATGGTACCATTATAAGGAAGGAAATATCATGTGTAAAGCCCGTTTTTTAGTGCTAAAGTGGGAAATTGTGCAGATTGTATATAAAAAAAATGAAAATATGGCAAATTGACAAGCCCCTCTCCATCGTTGTCCAGGATTACAAAGTCTCCTAAAAATCTTTGGGCAATTGACATATGGAAAAAAAAAACGGATAGAGGTATACTAAACACAGTTCAAAAAGAGAATCACATATTTACACGGTATCATATTTCAGGAGGAAATGAAAAATGGCAAGTTTATCTTTACAGCATATTA